>CAIZGZ010000103.1 GCA_903932695.1 uncultured Actinomycetes bacterium
AAAGAAGAGACCAATTGCGAGCAAGATGATTCCGCCAGCAGAGATCGCGGTGAGGGTTTTTCTCACAACCGGACGCTGGAGCAGAACTGACGATTTGTCTACTGCAAGGATGAGAACGGAATACCAGCTCATGGAGACGCACGCCTGTACACACGAGAGCGCAAAGATTCCCCAAGCAAGAGAGAAATGGCGCGGTACAAATTGAGGAATGAAGGCAACCGCAAAGACCGCTGCTTTCACATTGGTCAGATTTGTGAAGAGCCCTAAGCGATAAGCCGCGGACTTATTTGTTTTTGCAGAGTCGGTGAGATTGAACTTGCCATATTCGTTGCGAAGCTCAAAGAGGGTTTGGATAGCCAACCCAGTTAAAAAAGCGACGCCGATGTATTTGAGGATCGAGAAGGCAAGGTGGCTCTTTGCGAACACAGCAGAGAGTCCAACAGCAGAGAGCGAACCCCATATCACCAACCCGGTTGAGTTTCCGAGAACAGAGATGAAGGCGGCTTCACGTCCGCCAAGGAGCGATTGACGAAGGATCATCGCAACTCCTTGACCGGGAACTACGGCAAGGAGAAGTGCGGTTGCGGCAAAAGCTGGGATTACCGCAAACAGATGAATCAAGCACTTACTCGATTCAACAGCTCGACATCCGCTGCCTCTAACTCGACAAGTTGAACGATCTCGTGCAGTTGCGCCACGGTTCTCGCACTTGCAATGGGGGTACTCACAGACGGGTTAGCTCGCAACCACGCTAGCGCGATCGCGCTGATCGAAGCACCATACTTTTTCGCGACCTGATCAAGGCACTCAACGACCGCCCAGCCCTTTTCGGTCTGAAATTCAACAACGCCATCGGCGCGAACAGAATCTACGGTGAGTCCTGGACGATATTTTCCGGTGAGAAATCCGCGAGCTAAACCAAAGAATGGAATCGCCGAGATACCGTAAGCTTCAAGGACGGCTTGTTGTTCGCTTTCAAAAGGGTTTCTCGCAACCAAGTTGTAGTGATCTTGAAGAGCGACATACGATGCATAGCCATCACGCTTTGAAATATCTAGCGCTTCTTGAAGTCTGGCGCCAGTGTGCTGCGATGCGCCGATATAGCGAATCTTTCCCACCGAAATCAACTCTGTATAACGCAACAACGTCTGCTCCATGGGAACCGTTGCGTCATCCTCGTGAGAATAATAAAGATCGATGTAATCGGTCTGTAACCGTGTGAGCGAATCATCTAACGCAGCAGAGATATTCTCTGGAGAAAGGCCCGGCCTGGTCGAGAGTTTGGCAACTTTTGTGGCGATCACCATCTCTGACCGATTGCCACGTGACTTCATCCAACGTCCGATGATGCTTTCAGACTCTCCACCCTGATTTCCGGGTTTCCATTCTGAGTAGACATCTGCGGTATCGATGAAGTTTCCACCCGCTGCTACATAGGCATCGAGCACAGCGAATGACTCTTCTTCGTCGGCAGACCAACCAAAGACATTTCCGCCTAGGCATAGTGGATGAACAACGAGATCGGTTTCCGGGATTGCGATACGTGGCGCCATAAGATTAACTCCAACTCTCAACAAAGGCGAGCGACTTTTCAAATATTTCTGGGGCGTCGTTATCCAGGGTTGCAACGTGATAACTGTTATTCAGTTCTATCCGCTCTTTAGGTGTGCTGCCGATCTCGTTCATAATGATTTCGGTATTCGAGACTGGAAGGACATGATCTTCAACGCTATGAAAGAGCAAGAGCGGTGATTGAGCATCTCGAAGATTCTTTCGAGTCTCCTTCAGCATTGCGTTAAGTTGCAGAACGCCTTTAGTGGGAAGTACGTCGTAACCCCATTCGGTAACTCCTGGTGCCTTAATGTCATCGCCTACAGACGGCATCCCAGCTTTAATGGCAGCAATAATTGGCGCGAACTTAATCGTGATTCCTGGGATGTGAATCATGGGATTGACGAGAACTAGTCCGGCGACCCGATAGCGTTCTGCAACATTAATTGTTGTCGCACCGCCCATAGAGAGACCAAAGATAAAGACCTTGGTGCAGATCTTCGAGAGTCGATCAACCTCTTCTTGAACACGCGCCGGCCATAGCTCCCACGCGACAGAGTTCAGCTCCTGCCAGGTACGGCCATGACCAGGTAAACGCGGAACGCTCACGGTGTACCCACGTTCTTGAAAGTAGTGAGCCCACGGCCGCATTGAGGCTGGGCTTCCTGTAAATCCATGAACGAAGATCACGCCGATCTCTTTCTTGCCGAGAGCGGAGCCCCCTTCAACGAAATAGTCTTCGAGCCAACCTTCTGGTGCGTGTGTCGTTGCCATACCTGCAATTCTCTCCCCTACGGCATAGGGTTGCAATATGCCACCAGCAGAAAGATCGTTACGCGAAACGACCTTTGTCGTCGTGGATCTCGAGACCACCGGCGCGAGCCCTCACACCGGTGCCGGAATAACCGAGATTGGCGCCGTGAAAGTTACCGGCGGCGAAGTAGAAGGTACCTTCAAGAGTTTCGTAAACCCGTTGGCTCCCATTCCAGCATTCATCACCGAACTGACGGGGATCACCGATGAAATGTTGCGATTGGCTCCGATCATCGATGAGGTATTGCCTGACTTCCTGCAATTTTGCGGTTCGCATGAAGAGACCGTCCTGGTTGCCCATAACGCACCATTTGATATCGGATTCCTACGCGCCGCCAGCCTCGAGATTGATCTTGATTGGCCAGCTTTCGATGTGATCGACACGGTTCGTTTAGCTCGCACTGCCTTAAGTCGTGATGAAGTCCCCAACTGCAAGCTCGGCACTCTTGCGGAGTTCTACGGAACTGAAGTAACCCCCAACCACAGAGCGCTTGATGATGCACAAACGACAGTCGAGATTATGCATCGGCTCTTTGAACGAGTTGGATCGTTAGGAGTTGAGAGTTACGGAGAACTACAGAAACTTCTTGCAAAGAAGATCAAACGCGAACCGCGATTGATCTAAGCCTTGAGGCTCTGAGTGAGCTCAATCCACTTATCCAAAAGTTCTAACGCGGCTCCGCTATCGACCGCATCCTTTGCCAACTGATAACCCTGCGCAACTTGCTCGTTGATCGACTTCGAGAATTCTCCGCGATAAGCAGCAATAGCGACAGCAGCGTTTAATAAGACCGCATCTCTTGCCGGCGAATGTTCGCCCCGAAGAATGTTGAGGGTTACGCCAGCGTTATATTGGGCATCTCCTCCGGTAATGCTTTCGATGGGTGCAAAGCCAATCCCCAGATCACGCGGATCAAAGAGCTCCGCCTTCTGATTCTCGGGTTGGTGAGGAGTGATCTGAATGATGGTGCTCGTCGTCGTCAGAGTGATCTCATCTAATCCATCATCGCCGCGAAAGAGGAATCCCTCGGTGCCACGGTCAGCAAGTACCTTGGCCATCAGGGAGAGCGCGCGGGGTTTAGCCACGCCAAGGGCGATCGCTGCGGGCTTAGCGGGATTTGCCAGCGGCCCCAAAATATTGAATACCGATGCCTGACCTAACTCTTTACGAGCTGGAGCGGCAAAGCGCATCGCGGGATGGAACTTGGGGGCAAAGCAGAAGCCGATCCCCAATTTCTCGAAACTCGTAGCCACGCCTTGGCCATCGAGATCAATATTGACCCCCAGGGCTTCTAGGAGGTCGGCTGCGCCAGAACTTGAGGAAGCCGCTCGGGCTCCGTGTTTGACCACTTTGGCACCGGCTGCCGCAGCAATGATGGCTGCGGTGCTCGAAATATTGATCGTGTTAGCACCATCGCCTCCGGTACCGACCGGATCCACGGCTCGAGCAGCGATAGAGATCGGGGCGGCGTGGGCAAACATCACATCGAGGAAGCTCGCTACCTCCTCCGGGCTCTCACCTTTGGCCTGGACACCCAGCAAGAAGGACTTAATGTCGTCCTTAGCCGCCTGGTTCTCCAAAATCTCGTTCATGGCCCATCTGGCCTGCTCCGGTGTGAGATCTTGGCCATCGGCCAACTCCGAAATGATCAGATCCCAGCCCGGGCTCGAGAGTGTGCTCATAGCGCCATAGTAACCACCGCGTGATCAGACTCACCCAGTATTAGGGGGCCAGACCTGCGTTCCAAGTAGGGAAAATAGGGCGAATTCGGGAATAATGCGCGTGTGACCACACTTGAAGCTCCAGTTAAAAACAACCGCCCGAATATTGTCGCGGTTGGAACGATCGTTTGGCTCTCTTCTGAGTTGATGTTCTTCGCCGCACTCTTTGCCATGTACTTCACCACGCGTGCAGTTCAAGGTCCAAAGGTCTGGCTTGAATCAACCGGAATGTTGAACGTGAAGTTTGCGACCATCAACACCACCGTCTTGGTGCTCTCATCGGTGACCTGCCAATTCGGCGTCTTCGCTGCTGAGCGTTTTCAAGCTCGCCGCACTGGATCGATCTGGAAGTTCTCCAAGTGGGGTATGCGCGAGTGGTTCGCACTCACATTCCTCATGGGTGCTTTCTTCATCGGCGGTCAGATCTATGAGTATGCAAACTTGGTTCGCGATGGTCTCTCACTCTCATCACGCGCATATGGTTCGGTCTTCTATTTAGCTACCGGCTTCCATGGTCTGCACGTGACAGGTGGATTGCTTGCCTTCCTCATTGTCTTAATTCGAGTCAACAAAGCGAGAAAGTTTGGTCATTCACAGGCTACAACCGCAATCGTGGTCTCGTACTACTGGCACTTTGTAGACATCGTCTGGATTGCGCTCTTCTCAACTATCTATTTGATTAAGTAACTGCGGAACTACGAGAAAAGATAAATATGACAAAGCGAATGAAGAAATTTTCTGCTCTGCGTCGCAAGCGCATCGCAGGCCCAATCCTCGTTGTGGCTGCACTCTTTACGATCGGAACAGCATTCGGAGTCGCGTCTGCGCTGCCGAGCGCTCAGCAGGTCACCAGCTCATCGACCTCTCCGCTCGTCTCTCAAGGCAAAGCGCTCTTCCTTCGAGGTTGCTCTTCATGCCACGGACTTAATGCAGAAGGCGGAACAATCGCGCCATCATTGATCGGCGTTGGCGCAGCAGCCGTTGATTTCCAGGTTGGAACCGGTCGCATGCCGATGGCAGATATGAGCCAGCAAGCAATGCAGAAGACTCCGCTCTATACCCCAGCAGAGACCGCAGCCCTTGCAGCGTACGTTGCATCACTCGCCCCTGGCCCTGCTTCTGTTACTAACGAAAACCTCAATTGGCAACGTGATGGCAACGTCGCAAACGGCGGACAACTCTTTAGAACTAACTGCGCCATGTGTCACAACTTTGCCGGACAAGGTGGAGCCCTTACTAACGGAAAGTACGCACCATCATTGATGGGCGTTCAACCAAAGTATGTCTACGAAGCAATGGTCACCGGTCCCCAGTCAATGCCTAAATTCACCGATGCAACAATCACACCTCAAGAGAAGCTCGACATCATCTCTTGGTTGCAAAGTGCTAATCATGAACAGAACCAAGGTGGAGCATCACTCGGTCGCGTCGGTCCTTTCACAGAAGGTCTCGTCGCTTGGACACTCGCTATCGGATTACTTATTGGAGTTTCCGTATGGCTCGCATTGAAGGCGAAATAATATGAGCACACAGATCGAACGTTTCGAAGATCCAGGACTACCAGAGCATGTTCATCGTTCAACCGATGTAGATGAGGCGGCTCAACGTCGCGCGGAGATTCAAATCTCCTCGCTCTTCCTTCTCTCTGCAGTTGGAACAGTTCTCACCATCGCCTCGTACATCTGGGTTCACCCTCAGGTCTATATCTACATCCCCATTCTTGGCAGCACCAATGTCCAACAAATGTGTATTGGTCTCGGTCTCACCGTTGCGACTCTCACAATTGGTCTAGGAGCAATCCAGTGGGCGAAGCGTTTGATGCCTGACACTGAACAGGTTCAAGAGCGCCACGAATTTCGTTCGACTGAGAAAGAGCGCGATGCTCTTAATAAATTGGTAAAAGAGCGCGTTGATGAAGTGGGAATTGCACGCCGCCCATTGATCAAGCGAACACTCGCACTCGCACTCGGTGTCGTGGGTCTCTCCCCTCTCGTGCTTCTTCGCGACTTAGGCCCAATGCCTGGAAAGCAATTAGAGAAGACTGATTGGAGCGCAGGCACTCGCCTCATGCTCGATCCGGCAAATACCCCAATTCGTCCCGGCGATCTCGAAGTTGGCGCCGTTGCACAAGTCCTTCCTGAACTTCCAGCAGGCAAAGAACGCACTCTTGAAAATATCGGCACAGACGCGGTTCTCTTGATCCGTCTTCGTCCAGAGGATTTCAACCTCGATCCTGAGCGCCTATCGTGGACACACGACGGCATCATCGCCTTCTCGAAGATCTGTACGCATATGGGTTGTGCTGTTGCACTCTATGAGCAACAGACCCACCACCTCCTATGCCCTTGCCACCAGTCGACATTCGACGTCACTCGCGCTGCAAAGGTGATCTTCGGACCAGCTGCACGTCCACTACCGCAGCTTGCAATCACCGTCGATGCCAATGGCTATTTGGTAGCAAAGCAACCATTCACTGTCCCAATCGGACCAAGCTTCTGGGAACGGAACTCACAAAATGGCTGATAAGAAGAACGCACCTACAACTCGCACCGGCAAGCTTGCTAACGCAGCTGCTAACTATGCCGATGAGCGCCTAGGAACAGCTGGTTATCTGAAGAAGAATCTCAACAAGATCTTCCCAGATCACTGGTCGTTCATGCTCGGAGAAGTTGCTCTCTACTCCTTCGTCATCTTGCTTCTTTCTGGAACATTCCTGACATTCTGGTTTGATCCATCACAGCGTGATGTCGTCTATAACGGCGCATACACTCCGCTCTCTGGCGTGAGCATGTCTGCCGCTTATGCATCAACCCTCCATCTCTCCTTTGATGTCCGTGGCGGTCTCTTGATGCGTCAGATCCATCACTGGGCAGCCCTCATCTTCATGGTGGCGATCGTTGTTCACCTCTTCCGCGTCTTCTTCACCGGTGCTTTCCGTAAGCCTCGTGAGACAAACTGGTTGATCGGTATCGGTCTACTCACATTCGGAATCATTGAAGGCTTCTTGGGCTACTCACTTCCGGATGACCTCCTTTCTGGAACCGGTATCCGCATCGCCGAGGCGATCTTGCAGGCTATTCCAGTCGTAGGTTCATACTTGGCATTCTTTGCCTTTGGCGGACCTTTCCCAGGAACTGCATTCATCCCTCGCGTCTACATGGTTCACATTCTGCTTCTCCCAGCTCTCTTCTTGGCGCTGATCACCGTTCACCTCATGATGGTCTGGTACCAGAAGCACACTCAATTCCCTGGCCCAGGACGTAAAGAGTCAAACGTTGTTGGCTATCCGCTCATGCCGGTCTATATGGCTAAAGCTGGCGGCTTCTTCTTCATCGTCTTCGGTGTTACCGCATTCCTCGGCGCTGTTGCTTCCATCAACCCAATCTGGCTCTACGGTCCATACACTCCTGGCCAGATTTCAGCTGGTTCGCAGCCGGACTGGTACATGGGCTGGCTCGATGGTCTCGTTCGTATGGCTCCCCCACTAGAAACACACTGGTTGGGTCACACAATCTCATGGAACATTCTGCTGCCAAGCTTGGTTCTTCCTGGTTTGATCTTCGTGGGAATGACCTTCTACCCATTTATTGAAGCGTGGATCACCGGCGATAAGCGTGAACACCACATCTTGGATCGTCCTCGCAACGTACCTAACCGCACAGCGCTTGGTGCTATGTCGATCGCTTTCATGGTGATCGCACTCGCCAACGGTGGTAACGACATCATCGCCACACACTTCCACCTCACAATTAATGGGATCATGTGGTTCACCCGTATCGGGCTCTTCACCGTGCCACCCATCGTATTCATTATTACTAAGCGCATCTGTCTCTCGCTTCAGCGGGCAGATCGTGACCTCGTGCTTCACGGTCGCGAGACCGGTCGCCTGGTAATGATGCCAAGTGGCGAGATGATCGAAGTCCACGAACCAATCTCCGCGGAGAAGAAGTGGGTTTTGACCCAACATCAACAGCCGGATGCACTTCCGGCTCCACTGCCTGAGGCAGAGTTGGTTGGCCTTAAGGGTCGCCTACGCAAGCGCATGAATGAAGCACACAATGTTCAGGTGCCAGCTGCAACCGTGACTGATCTCAAAGAACTTGGAGATGGTCACCACTAAGTACGGAATCTCGAAGTAAAGAAAGCCCCGATGCGCAGATGCCGTCGGGGCTTTTTACTGCCCTAAACTAGAGAGATGAAGAGCAGCCAGGCGCCAGAGATTCGCAGCGCAACCATTGATGACACAGAACTTATCCATGATCTGATCTATCAACTTGCGGTCTATGAAAAGGCACCAGAGTTGGCCCTCGCTACAGTAGAGCAGATTCGAGCAGCCTTCTTTGGGCAATCCCCTGCAGTCTTCTGCAATCTCGTTGTGACCGAGAGTGGTGAAGTTGCCGGACTCGCTATCTGGTTCCTCAATTTTTCAACGTGGACTGGAACCCATGGCATCTACCTCGAAGATCTCTTTGTGCTCCCCCAATATCGCGGTCGTGGTTACGGTAAAGCCTTGCTCAAGCACCTTGCCGGGCTCTGTCTTGAGCGTGGGTACCATCGCTTTCAATGGTGGGTTCTCGATTGGAATGCTCCCGCCATCGCCTTCTATCAATCCCTGGGAGCCATTCTGATGGACGAGTGGACGGTGATGAGGGTTGAAGGGCAAGCGCTCAGCGAGCTCGCCAGGTAGAGCGCTCTCAGGATACTTTCACCAATTCTCCAGTCTCGTATGAGGCGGACTTCAGTGTTACCCCAGCGTGCCATCCGATAGTTCTCCTATATCGAGTGAAGTTCAGGAGGATAGAGATGGGTCAGATTCTTTCTTATGTTGAGGTCTTTATTGGACTGCTCTCGCTCATTCCCGTGACATATGTCGGGCTGGTCGTCACCGTGGCTACCATCTCCAAACACGCAGTCCACAGATAATCGCGCAGATAGCACCATAAAGCACAAGACCCCGCTCTCACGTACGGAGCGGGGTCTTGTGCTTACTTGAACTAATTAATGGTGGCTGCTTGACGCAGTAGGGCCTTCATACTCGAGCACGAAGCCAAGGATCGAGATAATCAATGAGCCAAGTGCAATCACAGTGAGCCACCAACCGAGAACCAAACCGAGTCCCATGGCACACGCTGATAGTCCCAGCGGCAATGGCCACCATGAATGTGGTGAGTAGAAGCCAAGCTCTCCGGCGGAATCCGCGATCTCGCCCTCAAGATTATCTTCAGGCAACATTCCCTGGCGCTTATCGCTAAACCAGAGATAGAAACCCACCAACGAAGCGAAGCAGGCTGCTAGGGCAATACCGGTGATACCGAGGGCTTCTCCACCTACCTTGTAGTAGATGACGTCAACGATCGCATAGAAGATCGCTAACCCAACAAAGAGTCTGTAGGCGGTTTTCACTTAGTGGCCTTCCGTATGGATATCTGGGTAGTGAAGGTCGAATGCTGGGCGCTCAGAACGGATGCGCGGCATTGACAAGAAGTTGTGGCGAGGTGGCGGACATGAAGTCGCCCACTCGAGCGATGCGCCATAACCCCAAGGATCATCGACTGTGACCTTTGGTGCCTTACGGCTGATCCAGACGTTGAGGAGGAATGGGAGCATGGAGAGCGCCAAGAGGAATGATCCGATGGTGGAGACCATGTTGAGAGTGGTAAAGCCATCAGATGCTAGGTAGTCCGCGTAACGGCGAGGCATTCCCTTGATTCCAAGCCAGTGTTGAACAAGGAAGGTGAGGTGGAAGCCGAAGAAGAGGGTCCAGAAGTGGATCTTTCCAAGACGCTCGTTGAGCATATGGCCAGTCATCTTTGGCCACCAGAAGTAGAAGCCGCCGAACATTGCGAACACCACTGTTCCAAAGAGAACGTAATGGAAGTGAGCTACAACGAAGTATGACGCTGAAACCGCAAAGTCCATTGGTGGGCTAGCAAGAATAATTCCGGTCAATCCACCGAAGAGGAATGTGACGAGGAAGCCGAGAATAAAGAGCATTGGTGTCTCAAAGGTAACTGCACCACGCCACATAGTTCCGATCCAGTTGAAGAACTTCACGCCGGTAGGAACACCGATCAAGAAGGTCATAAAGGAGAAGAATGGCAAGAGCACTTGTCCGCTCGCGAACATATGGTGCGCCCACACTGCGACAGAGAGAGCTGCGATACCAATTGTTGCTGCGATCAAACCCTTGTAACCAAAGATTGGCTTACGGCTAAAGACCGGAAGAATCTCACTGGCGATACCGAAGAATGGCAGAGCCAAGATATAGACCTCTGGGTGGCCGAAGAACCAGAAGAGGTGTTGCCAGAGCATCGCTCCGCCATTTGCTGGATCGAAGAGATGTGAACCGAAGATACGGTCCGACTCGAGTCCGAGCAACGCAGCTGCTAGTGGTGGGAAAGCAAGTAGAACCAAGATTGATGTGAGGAGAACGTTCCAGGTAAAGATCGACATACGGAACATCGTCATTCCTGGTGCGCGCATTGTGAAGATCGTCGTAATGAAGTTCACGCCACCAAGAATTGTTCCCAGACCTGAAATTGCAAGACCGATAACCCAAAGATCGCCACCAATTCCAGGTGAGTACTGTGAGTTAGCAAGTGGTGCATATGCGGTCCAGCCGAAAGATGCCGCTCCGCCTGGGCTTAAGAATCCGCCGAAAGCCATGAGCCCACCGAAGAGGTAGAGCCAGTACGAGAGCATGTTGAGTCGTGGGAATGCAACGTCAGCCGCACCAATCTGTAGCGGCATGATCACGTTCGCAAAGCCAACAAAGAGTGGTGTTGCAAACATCAGGAGCATAAGCGTTCCGTGCATTGTGAAGATCTGGTTGTACTGCTCAGTCGACATAAATTGCAGACCAGGGCGAGCCAATTCAGCACGAAGCATCAGCGCAAGTACGCCGGCTACGAGGAACCAGATAAATGATGTCGAAAGGTAGAGATAACCGATCGTCTTGTGATCGGTCGAGGTCACCCACTTAACAAAGAGTCGACCCTTGCTCGCGCTCTTCGCCTTTGGCTGGGTATAACCAGCTGAGGTCGCGATCTGTGGTTCTGCGAATGTAGTCATTATGCAGCCGCCTTAAGTGTGTTGATATAGGACTGATACTGAGCTGGAGTTACAACCTTGACTGAGAAGAGCATTTGAGAGTGGTTGCGACCACAGAGGATGTTGCAACGACCTGGATAAGTACCGAGCTTGGTGCCCGCAAACTCCAGATGATTGGTTACTCCTGGGAGAGCTTGTACTTGAATCATGAACGCTGGGATCCAGAAACCGTGATCGACATCTGTAGAGGTGATCGTGAAGAGAACTTTCTGGCCAAGTGGCATGTAGATCACTGGTGGTTGCGCAGGGGTGCCAGTGACAACAGTGTTAGGGCCAGTGCCGGCGTCGTCATAACCGATCTGCCATGACCACTGTTGTGCATTGACATGAATATTATGAGGAGCCGTCGAATATGAATCGACCTTGGTGATCTTTGATTCATCACGCGCGGTATAGAAGAAGAGCCCTGCGACGATAATGAAAGGGATTAGCGTGTAAGCGATCTCAACTGGGACGTTGTATTGGGTCTGCTTAGGAAATTCTTCGCTCTTCTTACGATGAAAGAAGACCGGCCACATGATGAGAACAAAAGTGAATACTCCGACAAATCCGGCAGCGATCCATGACCAGTACCAGAGCGGACCGGAGATGGTGTTGACGCTCGAGACATTCTTATCAAAGCCAAGACCTGAGTAGTTCTTGAGGGATAGACGCGAGACGACATACAAGGTCAGAGCCACAAGCGTGGCGATGAGGATTCGGGCGGAACGCTTATTTTGACGCATGGGAGAAGAATAACTGCCCCGCTCGCATCTACGCCTCACAGGGGGTACCGTTCTAAGCGTGGGTTCAATCACAGGCTTAGGGAGCCACTTTCAGAGCGAGCTCCCCCTTCATCCCAAGGCGGCGGAGTTCCTCGACGAGGCCTTTTCCGGTGGCTGGGCTAGCCCGGCCAAGATCCACCAACCTTCTAGGCGCACCGCGCGGCTGCTCAACGAAGCCAAGGAGATCTTTGCCCATCGACTCGATCTCAATCTCGATGAGATCCACTTTCTAGGCGATACTCCCCTCGCCTTCCACCTGGGAATCTCCGGGTTGCTCGCGCCAGCCGGACGGGTCTTCTACCCTCAGACCGCGCGCTCGATGGCCTACGCGGTGGCGCACTCCCATCCCAACCAGATGATCCCGGTCGACTCCCATGGCCTCTGGCAGGTTCCAAGCCCCGAGAGCGGAGCGAACGACCAAGACCTCTTCGTCTGGCAAGAGGTCAATCCAGAGACTGGCGTGAAAGTACCCGCGAGCCAGGAGTTTGTCGGAAAGATCTTTGTCGACGCAGTGAACTCGCATGAACCGATCTCTCACCCATGGCATGGCGCGATCTGGGATTCACGGGCTTGGCAGGGTCCAGCTGGACTCTCCCTCTTCGCGCTCAAACGAAGCGCCGAATGGACGAATCCTCTTCCCCACAATGACACGAAGCCGACATCCGGGAATTTCTCTATTCCGTTAACTGTGGCAAGTGCGATCGCACTGGAGTCATACGCTGCCGAATACACCGAGGCTACTTCGCATCTCGCAGCGCTTAATCAGCAAGTCAGAAAATTTGTTGCTGAGCATTTTCCAGGCGGCCATGTTGCAGCCACAAGCGACATAGCCATGCCCCATCTGATTACTTTCACTATTCCGGGGGTTGATTCCCAATGGTTAGTCAATGAACTTGATCGTCGCGGAATCAGTGTTGATACCGGATCAGCGTGCATCTCCATGAACATGCAACCAAGTCATGTCCTTGCCGCAATGGGTCTTCCCGTAACCGGAAACATTCGATTGAGGTTGCGAGCCGATCACAGTGAAGCTGAGCTTCACCTACTCCTTCGTGCAGTGAAAGAAGTTAGCGACCAATTCTTGGCATAATTTTGCTGGCAACATCGTTTGCAGCAGCTTCGCCGTAACACCCAGTAAATCGCTCCATAAAGAGTTGGTGATCGAAGCGATACTCCTGAGTGCCCTTTGTTTCAAGGCAGAACGTGGCGAGCATCGAGCCAAGTTGAGCACATCGCTCATGCGATAGTCCCCAAGAGAGTCCGGCCAAGAAGCCAGATCGGAATGAATCGCCAACACCCGTTGGATCTACCTTGCTCTCTTCTTGAGGAGTTCCAACAACGATCGTCTCTTTGCCATGTTCTTCGATACGAGCACCTTTAGAGCCCAATGTCACAACCCTGACTTTCACTTCATCAAAGAGTTCGGCATCGCTCCACCCGGTCTTTTGCAAGATGAGAGCGAGTTCGTACTCGTTCAAAAATAAGTATGTAGCGCCATGAATCAAACGCTTAATGGCATCGCCATCCATGCGCGCAAGTTGCTGTGATGGATCTGCAGCCACCGGAATTCCCAGCTGTACAGCGGTTTCGGTGTGACGAATCATCGCCTCTGGATCATCGGGCGAGATGATGAGTAGATCGATCGGACCGGCGCTTTCATGAATCGCTGCTACATCGATCTCTCGGGCTTCTGACATCGCGCCTGGGAAGAATGAAGCGATTTGATTCAACTCTTCATCGGTGGTGACCATAAAAGTTGCGGTATAGAGATCTGTCGAAATTTTGCAGTGGTCGGTATTTACTCCGTGGCGTGTAAGCCAATCGTTGTAATCAGCCCAATCCTTGCCAACTGCAGCAACCAAGATCGGATTGAGACCCAGTGCTCCCATTCCAAATGAGATATTGGCGGCGCAGCCACCGCGATAGATATCGAGTCCATCAACGAGAAATGAGAGTGAGACGTTGGCGAGTGATCCCGCAACGAGAGAGTCGGTGAAGCGACCCGGAAAGGTCATTAAGTGATCGCGCCCAACCGAGCCCGCTACTGCAACTTTCATCAATAAACCGGAGCTGGTTCTAATTAGTTAAATGAATCGCCGCATGCGCATGAACCTTGCGCATTTGGATTATCAATAGTGAAACCCTGCTTCTCGATGGTGTCCACGAAATCAATCGATGCACCCATGAGATACGGCGTACTCATCTTGTCTGTGACAACCTTGACGGTTCCAAAGGTCGAGACGGTGTCGCCATCAAGGGCACGGTCATCAAAGTAGAGCTGGTAGCGAAGGCCAGAGCAGCCACCTGGTTGCACCGCAACACGGAGCGAGAGGTCATCGCGACCCTCTTGCGCGAGCAACGCCGCAACTTTCGTTGCTGCGACATCGGTTAGCAAAATACCGGTGCTCGTTGAGATGGTTACATCCTGTGTTGTCTCTGTGCTCATGGCCAAAAGAATACCCTCAAAATCCACGGAACGCCGCGCAGGCGAGAGCCAAGATGTGGCGACCCGTCACGGAATAGTTAGATAATAGGAATATGGCATTTAACGGCTTGACCGAACTCCTGCTGCTAGGACGCGAAAGTGACCTCACCAGCGAACGAGGTGTCTCCTGCGAAGGCGAATTGCCTGCGCCATCCGACCCTGAGTTGGTCCAGCGAGCGATCAACGCCCGCAAGAAATTAGGCGATCGGGCCATGATCCTGGGCCACCACTATCAACGAGATGAAGTCATTGAATTTGCCGATATCACCGGCGACTCGTTTAAGTTGGCTCAAGCAGCTGCCGCAAACCCGGATGCAGAACTCATTCTCTTCTGCGGTGTTCACTTCATGGCCGAGAGCGCCGACATTTTGACCAGCGAGAAGCAGGCTGTGATCTTGCCCGATTTGGCGGCTGGCTGTTCGATGGCAGATATGGCTGCCGCGCATCAAGTAGAAGCAGCATGGGCTCACTTCGAAAAGCTCGGAATCGCGACGCGCACTCTCCCAATTACCTACATGAATTCGACCGCAGCTATTAAGAGTTTCACCGGAGAGCATGGCGGCGCGGTCTGTACCTCTTCTAATGCCGAACGCGCGATGAGTTGGGCCTTCTCACAACGAGAGAAGATCTTCTTCCTGCCAGATCAACATTTAGGTCGCAACACTGCGATAGAAAAACTCGGGCTCTCCCTCGACGACTGCGTGGTCTGGAATCCCTGGAAGCCCAACGGTGGATTGAGCGATCAGCAACTTCTCGATGCCAAGGTGATTTTGTGGCGCGGACATTGCTCCGTTCATGGCCGCTTCTCTCGAACCAATGTCGATGAGATTCGCCAGAAAGTGGCGGGCGTGAAAGTTCTGGTTCACCCAGAGTGCACACACGAAGTCGTTAGTGCAGCTGATGTCGTTGGTAGCACAGAAGCAATCATCCGCACCGTGGCCGAATCCGCGCCTGGCAGCGCTTGGGCGATCGGCACCGAACTCAACTTGGTTCAACGGCTCGCCAAGACCTACACCGATAAGCAGATCTACTTCCTCGATAAGACCGTCTGCTATTGCTCGACCATGAATCGCATTGACCTTCCTCACCTGGTCTGGGCGATGGAGACGCTCAATCAAGGTCGAATCATCAATCAGATCTCGGTCGACACGAATACCGCTTATCACGCGAGAGTTGCACTCGAGCGAATGCTGGCTCTACCGTAAAGGCATGACAAAGAACTCTCCTACCCCAAAGCGCAAAGATGCCGAGAAGGCCAACAAGGTCAACTCCATCACTGCTCCGGTTTCCAAAGATGGCCGTAAGCGTGATCGCGAAGCGCTCAAGGCTCAGCGTTTAGCTACCCGCGCCGCCTACATGCGTGGCGAAGAGAGTGCTCTTCCTGTCCGCGATCGAGGTGCCACTCGTCGCTTCGTGCGCAACTACATCGACTCACGACGCAGCATCGGTGAATACTTCTTGCCTGCTGTGGCTTTTGTATTAGTTCTCTCTGTGGTTCACAACAAGTTCGTCTCACTCATTGCGATTCTCTTCATGTACGTTGCAATGCTCTACACAATTATCTCGGGCTTCTTTATGACCCGTCGCATTCGAAAGATTGTTGCAGAACGCTTCCCTGGTGAATCAGCCAAGGGACTTGGCATGTATGGCTGGTTGCGTTCGACGCAGATGCGCAAAATGCGCGCACCTGCGCCTCAAGTCAAACTTGGCGACGAGATTTAATTCATCGCGTTATGCGCGAGGGTTAGGACTCTCGTTCTTTGCGGGATCTGTCTCAGGAATGGATCCCAACGCCTGATCGATCGCAGCAAGAGTCGCAGCATCAAGCTTTACACCCGACGCCTTCACGTTCTCTTTTACCTGAGAAGGCTTACTTGCTCCCATGATCACGGACGAGACATTGGGATTTGCTAGCGCCCAGGCGAGGGCGAGTTGCGACATAGATAAATCGTGCGCATCTGCAATTGGCTTGAGCTTCTGAACTGCCTCAAGCACATCATCGCGCATCCAACGCGAGATCATTCCAGCGCCAGATTTCTTATCGGTTGCGCGTGAGCCAACAGGTGGCTTCTTGCCCGGTAGATATTTTCCAGTCAAGATTCCTTGAGCGATCGGTGACCAGACGATCTGGCCGATCCCCTCTTTCTGAGAAAGTGGCACAACCTCTTTTTCGATCACACGCCAGAGCATTGAGTATTGAGGCTGGCTTGAGACAAAGCGGGTCCAACCATGAGCCTTCTGGATCTCGAGTGCGCTCTTGATCTGCGAAGCGTTCCACTCCGAGAAGCCGATGTAATGAACTTTGCCTTGGCGTACAAGATCTTCGAATGCTTGGAGCGACTCTTCGAGCGGTGATTCAAAATCGAAGCGATGCATTTGATAGAGATCGATGTGGTCGGTACCGAGGCGCTTGAGTGAAGCATGGACCGATTCCATGATGTGCTTACGTGAGAGTCCGCGGTCATTCTTGCCGGTTCCAGTCGGCCAGTAGACCTTCGTGAAGAGTTCGTATGACTCACGGCGCACTCCTTTGAGCGCTTTGCCGAGGACTACTTCCGCGCGGGTGCCGGCGTAGACGTCGGCGGTATCAAAGGTGGTGATCCCGGAATCGAGAGCAGCTTTGACGCATTTGATAGCGGCATCTTCCTCGACCTGGGAGCCATGAGTGATCCAGTTGCCGTAAGAGATCTCTGAGACGTACATTCCTGATGAGCCGAGGCGACGATATTCCATGTTTCGAAGGCTACCCCGCGTGGCGAGCTATGGCTACACGAATATTGGGGAAAAGATGCTAATTTTCGGTCAGCGCCGCGTCACACCGGTGCGAGTATCAAATGGAGCGAAGTTGGTGAGAATCCAACACTGTCCCGCAACTGTAAGGAACTCCCACATTGGGGTTCTAAGTCAGGTCGCCTCTTTTGGTACTGAAGTATCCGACCTCGGAGGAAGGTTGGGCCTTATGATCGTTACCAAGTGGCGATTTGAAAGTCCAAACAATTCCTCCCTCGACTCTTGAGGGAGTTTTTTATGACCGCAATACATAGTTCGAAGATTCGAAGCGGTGTACTCACTGCGCTCGTCACAATCACAGCGGCCGTTACTGCTACTGGCGTGATTACGGCAACGGAGGCACAAGCAGCTCTCCCAGCTCGCATCATCTCGCTTTCACCTAGCGCTACTGAGATTCTCTATGGCATTGGTGCTGGCTCGCAGGTGATTGCAGTCGATGACAACTCGGATTTCCCGGCCAATGCGCCGCACACCAAGCTCAGCTCTTTCTCGCCAAACGTCGAGGCAATCGCTGCGCTTCATCCAGATCTGGTCGTCTTGCAGAGTACCGCTACTAAAGCCACGGCAGTTGCTGCCGGTCTCAAGAAATTGAAGATCAACGTCTATATCGAGACGACACCAACTACGATCGATCAGGCCTATGCCGAGTACACCCAATTGGCAGCGTTGACCGGACACTCTTCACATGCTCGTGTGCTGATAGCCACGATGAAGTCGAAGATCTCCTCAATTGTGATGCGAGCCAAAAAGAGCAGCTCGATCAGTATCTTTCACGAGATCGATCACACCCTGTATTCGGCAACGTCATCAACCTTTATTGGTCACGTCTACAAAGATTTTGGTCTGACAAATATTGCGGATGCGGCCAACAATGGCGACTACCCACAATTGACCTCTGAGTACATCGTCGCAACAAATCCAAGCGTGATCTTCCTCGATGACTCCAGTGATGGACAGAGCCCAACGACCGTAGCCGCACGTCCAGGCTGGAGCACGCTCTCGGCCGTCACGAATAAGCGAGTCGTTGTTCTCCCGCTCGATATCGCTGATCGTTGGGGACCACGCTTGGTAGATCTCTACACCTTCATTGCTAACTCACTCACAAACATCAAGTAATCGCTCATGACTCAGGCAGAGAGCACAACTATTGCTCGCATTTGGAATTGGCGTATCACTGCGCTCTCTGCCGTCGTGCTCTTTCTCATCGCGATTGCTGCGGTAGCGATTGGACCTATCCATATTGGCTTTCTCGAGGTCTGTAAAACCCTGCTTGGTGCGCCAGGCGGAGCACACGGGCAATCACGCATCGTCATCATGCAACTACGGTTACCGAGAGTGATTCTTGCGGCCTTAGTTGGTAGCGCGCTTGCCACAAGTGGCGCCGTCTATCAAACCGTCTTTCACAATCCACTAGCTGATCCATATCTTTTGGGAGCGGCGAGTGGCGCAGGGCTTGGTGCAACAATCGCACTCACCAGTACCCACCAAAATATGGCTGCGCTCTTGCCGATCTTCGCCTTTCTCGGTGGAGTTCTTGCGGTGCTTACCTCGTTCTTCGTTTCAGGTAAATTTTTTGCAGAACCAAATACGCTTCTACTTTCAGGAATCGCAGTTGGTTCATTCGCAACCGCAATCCAGACCTACCTCCAACAGCGCAACAGTGCCGCCCTACGTCCGGTCTACTCCTGGATCTTGGGTGATCTCACATCTGCGTCATGGAGCGTCGTTGGTTGGTCTTCGGTCTACATCGCAATCGCTTTACTCGTGCTCTTCAGCGTTGCTAAACAACTCGATGGGTTGATGCTCAGCGATGAAGAGGCTTTCTCGTTAGGCATTAATCCCAATCGATTACGGTTAATAGCGGTCGCTGCCGCAACCCTCGCTACCGCCACAGCAGTCTCCGCATCAGGCTTGATCGGCTTTGTCGGAATAGTCGTACCTCATTTAGTGCGAGGTATTACGCGCCGCGTCACCAATCGTTCACTCGTCGCGATAGCAATGATTGGCGCCGCGTTTCTTGTACTTGCAGATCTAGGTGCTCGAACGCTGCTCTCCCCCGCAGAACTCCCCATCGGTGTTATTACCGCCTTTGTTGGCGCACCATTTTTCCTCGTGGTTCTTCGCAACCGCAGAAAGTTAGGCAGCTCATGATGACTACCGGCGCGATCACGATCACCGACCTCACCGTTCGTTATGGGGATTCGACCATCCTTGATGATCTCAGCGCCCAGATTCCCCATGGACAATGGACCTGCCTCGTAGGCCCGAACGGAGCCGGCAAGACCACTCTTCTTAAAGCCTTACTTGGAATCACTCCCTATGTCGGTTCGATTCAAGATCGAGGCAGTGAGGTCTTTAACAACCATCGCAGAAATATCGCATTCGTTCCTCAATCACCCGCCATCCCGCAGGGAATGACGGTGAGTGAATATGTCGCCCTTGGTCGTTCAAAGCGCGATGGCTGGGGAAACGAGAGTAAAAGATCTCGCGCCATCATTGAGGAGATTTTGATCCAGACCTCACTCTTTGGAATGCAGCGCAATTTCATCTCTCAACTTTCGGGTGGTGAGATGCAACGAGCTCTCATTGCCCGCGCTCTTGCCCAAGAGCCTGATGTGATTTTGCTCGATGAACCAACCAGCGCGTTAGACCTGCACCATCAAATCTCGGTTCTCAATAATATTGAGTTGCTCAAGGCACGCGGTGTAACAATCATTTCGACGATGCACGATATTACGCTGGCCGCAATGTATGCCCAGAACATCGTGGTGATGCAGAAGGGCAAGATCTTGCTCGCTGGTGACTCTGGTTCTGTGATTCACTCAGCTGAACTGAAGCGTGCCTTCGATAATCGAATCGATGTCTTTACGTTGGATTCTGGCCGACCAGTGATTGTTGCTACGAAAGAAGATAACTCTTAACGCACGTGCGAGGGTACGAATGGGACTTTGGTGACTTCGACTTCGCAAATTCGACCGCGAATATCGATCGAGAGCTTTGCGCCATAACTGATCTCAGGTGAGATAAGCGCCAACCCGATACCAACTTTCAGGGTCGGTGAGAATGTTCCACTCGTCACAACCCCAACTACAGCGCCAGAGCTATTGAGCAGGCTCATCTCTGCGCGGGGAATTCCGCGATCGAGAGCTTTGATGCCTCGCGAGATACGAGTGACGCCACTGCTTTTTTCCTTCATCAGGGCTTGGAATCCATGCATATGCCCTTTGGCGAGGGCTACCGCCCAGCCGGCGTTGGCTTGAAGAGGTGAGATTGAGAGCGAGAGCTCGTGTCCGTGCAATGGGTAACCCATCTCGGTTCGCAACGTATCGCGCGATCCAAGGCCACAGACTTGGCCGCCAAGTGACGCTACGGCTGACACCAATTTATTCCAGAGTGGAAGCGCCTCGTTCCAAAGAGGGATCAGTTCATAGCCATACTCACCTGTGTAGCCCGTTCGGCAGATAATCATTGAGTCGACTTCAGTGAAGGACATATAGTCAAGGTCGACCTTGATCCCAATTGCTGCAAGAAGTTCATCGCTCTTTGGGCCTTGGATTGCAAGCACGCCATACTTCTTATGGTCATTCGTGATCGTGAGCCCTAGATCGTTCGCTGCTACCAATACTTGGAAGACCGATTCACAATTTGCCGCATTGGGGATGATGAAAAATTTCTCGTCGTCATAGCGATAGACGATCAAGTCATCGATCACACCACCGTCTTGCGTACACAAGAGGTTGTACTGAGCGCTGCCATGACCGATGCGATTGAGATCATTGGTAAAGATCTTGTTTAAGAAAGCTAAGGCTCCGATTCCATGCACCGAAATCTTTCCCAAATGAGAGACATCGAATATTCCCACTGAAGATCGAACCGCTTGATGTTCATTTAATACTCCACCAGCGGCGATCTCACCCTGATCGCCAATCGCTTTGGGGTATTCGATTGGCATCTGCCAGCCACCAAAATCGGCTAACTTGGCGCCGGCCGCTATGTGCCATGCGTAGAGCGGAGATTCGAGCGCGCCTGAATTTTCCATAGCGCCAACTTATCTCAACTTCACAATTTCTCGCCGGAGGTGAGAGGATTGAGGAATGGCAACCGTGAAATTAACTGAAAAGCAGAGCGCACCCCTTCTCGTAGTAGGTGTAGCTACCAAAGATTCCAAGCTTGTGATCGAGAGCAATATCGCTGCAATAGGCGGAAAGCTCGACACCAAGAGTCTGTTGGCAATCCTGGCTGACCTTGGCGCGAGTGCGAAGGCAGGAGTTGTCACGAAGGTGCCTTTTTCTGAGCCAAAGATGGTCTATGTCGTTGGCCTGGGCGATGCTCAAAAGAGTTATGACCATGAACTTCTTCGTCGCGCCGCTGGTAGCGCAACTCGAGCACTCGCGGGTGCCACTGCCGCAGACTTCGCGCTCCCTCATTCGTCGACCGCTGAACTTGCTGCAATCGCCGAAGGCATCACGCTTGGCGCATACTCCTTCATCGAATTTCGTTTCTCTACAAAGGCCGAACAGAAGGCCCCACTCAAGAGTGCGGCGATCATCTCAACCCTCTCTTCAACCGCACCGGCAAAGAGCGCACTCAAGCGCGCGGAAGTTATTGGAAAGTACACCGCTCTTACGCGCGATCTCATTAATACTCCGCCGAGCCACCTCACGCCAGCGTCATTTAGCGATCGCTTAAAGAAGGCGGCATCGGGAACTGGTCTTAAGGTTGAAATTCTCAATGAGACCCAACTTCGCGCTAAGGGTTACGGCGGAATCTCTTCTGTCGGGCAGGGCTCGGCCAACCCACCTCGCCTCTTACACATCTCGTACAACCCACCTAAAGCGAAGAAGCGCTATGCCTTTGTTGGTAAGGGAATCACCTTCGATTCAGGTGGCTACGCCCTCAAGCCGGCTGCGGGCATGGAAGATATGAAGACCGATATGAGTGGTGCCGCGGCGGTAAGCGCCGCAATTATCGCGATCTCAGAGCTCAAGATTCCGGTAGCAATCGAGGCCTATGCCTGCCTTGCTGAAAATATGATCAGCGACCATGCAACACGACCAAGCGACGTCATCACCATCTACGGTGGTAAGACCGTTGAAGTTCTGAACCCAGATGCTGAGGGTCGCCTCGTTCTAGCCGATGGCCTGGTCCGCGCTGCCGAAGATGGCAAGAAGCTAGGACGACTCGATGGCATCATCGATGTTGCCACACTGACTGGAGCCCAAGTTGTGGCTCTTGGTACTCGCACCTCTGCCGTTATGACAAATGATGCACTTCTTCAAGAAGATTTCCTCACTGCGGCCGAATTGGCTGGCGAGGCCTTCTGGCCCATGCCGCTACCGGAAGAGTTGCGCGCCTCCTTGGACTCACCAATCGCCGATATCGCCAACATTGGCGATCGAATGGGCGGCATGTTGGTAGCTGGCATCTTCCTCAAGGAATTTATCGCCCCAGATCAGCCTTGGGTCCACCTTGATATCGCCGGGCCTGCCAATAACACCGCCGAAGCTCATGGATATACCCCGGTCGGAGGCACCGGCATCGCCCTTCGCTCATTGATCACAATGGCCGAACTGGCGGCAGCCCAGGCCTAGCCTGACTGATTTCGCCCTGCTCACCTACCCGCCAAATCGTGGCAGGATTACCCCGTGAGCGGGGCGCTAAGCCTCCTCAGTCTTGGCTTCGCATCTGCAGTTGAGTGAAGGATCGGAAAGGGAGATTTGTGAACGATTTCGATGTAGTAATCCTTGGTGGCGGTAGTGGCGGTTATGCCTGTGCTCTACGAAGCGCACAACTCGGACTCTCAGTCGTTCTGATCGAGAAAGATAAACTCGGTGGCACCTGTCTCCATCGCGGTTGCATCCCAACAAAGGCGCTACTCCATGCCGGTGAGATCGCCGAGAACACAAAGCATGCTGCGGAATTCGGCGTCAACGCACAATTCCTTTCGATGGATATGTTGGCCGTGAATGCTTACAAAGATGGCGTGATTGCAAAGTTGTACAAGGGCCTTCAAGGTCTCGTGAAGTCTCGCAATATCACCTACGTCGAAGGCCACGGAAAGCTCGTCGCCAAGAACCAGGTCGAAGTTAACGGAACTATCTACACAGGAAAGAATGTCGTTCTTGCGACCGGTTCATTCCCCCGCACCCTTCCTGGCCTAGAGATTGATGGCAAGCAGATCGTCACAAGCGAAGAGGCGATGTCCTTCGACTTCGTTCCTAAGTCTGCGATCGTGCTCGGTGGCGGAGTTATCGGTTGTGAATTTGCGTCGGTCTGGAGTTCATTCGGTGCAGATGTCACTATCATCGAAGGTCTCCCTCGACTGGTCGCTCTCGAAGATGAATCTTCCAGCAAGCAGCTAGAGCGCGCCTTCCGTAAGCGCGGAATCAAATTTGAAACTGGAATTAAGTTCCAATCAGCGAGCAAGGGTCCAAATGGCGTTACCGTCACTTTAGAAAATGGCGCGACGCATACCGCCGAGGTCCTTCTTGTTGCAGTTGGACGCGGCCCAGTTACCTCGAATATTGGCTACGAAGAACAAGGTATTGCGATGGAGCGCGGCTACATCACTGTTGACAATAAATGTCGTACCAGCGTCCCAGGAGTATGGGCAGTAGGCGACATCATTCCAACGCTGCAATTAGCTCACGTCGGTTTTGCTGAAGGTATTTTGGTTGCGGAAGAGATCTCGGGTCTGAATCCTCGCCCAATCAATTACGACGGAGTTCCACGCGTTACCTACTCCGAGCCAGAAGTCGCTTCGGTTGGCCTCACCACTGCAACCGCAAAAGAGCGCGGTTACGATGTCGTGGAAACCACTTACGACTTAGCTGGAAACGGTAAGGCGCACATCCTCAAGACTTCTGGCTCGATCAAATTGGTCGCTGCCAAGAATGGTCCTGTCCTAGGAATCCACATGGTCGGTGCACGCGTCGGTGAACTTCTTGCAGAAGCACAATTAATTTACAACTGGGAGGCAGAGGCGAGCGATGTTGCGCCTCTCATCCATGCGCACCCAACTCTCTCTGAGGCGATGGGCGAGGCACACATGGCACTTGCAGGCAAACCACTTCACGCTCACGGGTAATAGGAGATCACAATGTCTTTTTCAGTCACAATGCCAGCACTCGGTGAGAGCGTTACCGAAGGCACCGTTACTCGTTGGCTTAAGGCCGAAGGCGAGTTTGTTAATGTTGATGAACCACTCCTTGAAGTATCTACCGACAAAGTAGATACCGAGATTCCTTCGCCTGCATCAGGAATCCTTACTCGTATTGTTGTTCCGGTTGACTCAACTGTTGCTGTTGGAGCTGAACTCGCCGTCATCGGTGATGCTTCAGAAGCCAACGCTCCCGTTGCCGCGGCTCCAGCTGCCGCAGTCGAAACACCGGTTGTTGCTCCTGTTGCTCCTGCCCCAGTTGAACCTGTAGCACCGGTTGCACCAGTTGCTCCAGTCGCTGGCTCTTCCGCTGGTGTTGTCGTCACCATGCCAGCTCTCGGTGAGAGCGTCACCGAAGGCACGGTTACTCGTTGGCTTAAAAATGTGGGCGAGACAATCAACGTGGATGAGCCACTTCTTGAAGTTTCCACCGACAAGGTAGATACCGAAATTCCTTCGCCTGCCACAGGCACCATCTTGGCGATCGATGTTCCCGTTGACTCGACTGTTGCAGTAGGCGCACGTCTAGCGCTCATTGGAGCAGCGGGTGCAGTTGCCGCACCGGCTACCCCAGTTACTCCAGCTCCTGTAGCGCCACCAGTTACTCCAGCTCCTGTAGCGCCACCAGTTGCACCTGTTGCACCTGTTGCACCAGCTCCAGTAGCGGCACCGGTAGCACCTGTTGCACCAGCAACTCCTGTTGCTCAACTCGACGATGCGTATGTCACCCCTATTGTTCGCAAACTCGCTAACGAGCTTGGCGTCAATCTCGCTTCCGTAAAAGGAAGTGGCATCGGCGGTCGCATTCGTAAAGAAGATATTGAAGCTGCGGCTAAGCCCGCACCAACATCTGCAGTCGCTGCGCCAGTTTCTTCAAACGCCAAGGCGACAGCGCCGGTCGCGGTCTCACCACTTCGTGGCACAACCGTCACCATGTCGCGTTTGCGCAAGGTGATCGCAGCTCGCATGGTTGAGTCGCTACAAGTAAGCGCACAACTCACTACTGTGATCGAAGTAGATGTCACAAAGATTGCTCGACTTCGCGCAACCGCTAAGAGCTCGTTCCAGGAGCGTGAGGGCGTCAATCTCACCTTCTTGCCATTCTTTGCCGTCGCTGTCTGCGAAGCTCTCAAGCAGCATCCGGTCGTCAACGCTTCTATTGATGGAGATCAAGTTACTTATCACGGTGCAGAACACTTGGGTATCGCGGTTGATACCGAGCGTGGTCTCCTTGTTCCAGTTATTCGTGATGCCGGTGACCTCAATATCGGTGGCGTTGCTCGAAAGATCTCTGACGTCGCTGCTCGCACTCGTGACAACAAGATTTCGCCAGATGAACTCGGTGGCGGAACATTCACCATCACCAACACAGGCAGTCGCGGCGCTCTCTTTGATACGCCAATCATCAAT
>CAIZGZ010000104.1 GCA_903932695.1 uncultured Actinomycetes bacterium
CAGGGCGCTCGCAGGAAACTTCACCTATTCTTTATGCTTCGCTGGCTTCGATAAGAGCCTTGGATGTAGCAGATAACTCAGCAGGAAAGGCATTACCTCGCCATGAAGAAAATTACGCAATTAGGAACCATCTCTAAGATCGCGATCGGCGCTGTGATCGGCGCTGCGCTCGCAGGCGGAGTAGCTACGGCTGCGGGGACTTTTAGCGGAACGCTCGTTAACGCCTGTGTCGATAACAATACCGGCGCGCTCTTCGCAAATAGCTCTACGAGCTGCCCTGCAAATCGAAGTGCTGTCACACTTGGTACCGGTAGTGGAATTAAATCTGTTGTTCCCAAAGTCGAACCATCAATCGTGACCGTAAACGTCACAGCCGCTGACGGAACTGGCGATACCGGTTCAGGTGAAATTATTCAGAGCGATGCAACCGGAAGTTACATTGTGACAAATAATCACGTGATCTCTTCCTATGCACAGAACAGCACTCAATATTCATTAACCATCGATCTCAGTGATGGTCGCAATATCACCGCAAAAATTGTAGGACGAGATACCGCGTATGACTTGGCGGTCTTGCGAGTTACTACCCCTAACCTGCCACCCATCGCGGTCGGCGATTCATCGGTTCTCTCCATTGGTGATCCAGTCATTGCATTTGGTTCACCGCTTGGGCTTGATGGCACTGTAACTGCCGGTATCGTCTCGTCTCTCAATCGTCCAGTAACAACGCAGAGCGATACTTCAAGTACGCCGTCGTATGTAGATGCGATTCAGACAGATGCAGCGATCAATCCAGGTAACTCTGGTGGAGCGCTTACCGATTCATCCGGCAAGCTCGTTGGTATCAACTGTGCGATCGCTAGCCTTAATGGCCAATCAACCAGCGGTTCGATCGGTCTCGGCTTTGCAATCCCGATCAATGAGGCGATGCGCACCGTGAATGAGATCATCACCAGCCCAACGCATACCTCCACCCGACCAGTACTTGGCGTCTACTTTGATACCTCGTTCACTGGCGTTGGTGCCAAAATCACCCAACTTGTCGCCGGAAATCCAGCTGCGCAAGCGGGTATTCCAGTGGGCTCGATCATCACCAACATCAACGGCACCCGTATCCCTAGCCAAGAGAGTGCGATTGTGAAGATCCGCTCGTATGCACCAGGAACAAGCGTTTCGGTCACCGTTACCTTGCCATCTGGTGCGAGCAAGACCTACCAGCTCACGCTGGCTTCCGCACCGTCTAATTCGTAGTACGCCGCAATTCGTGACAGACTCTAGATAGTGAACCTGATAAATCTAGAGTCTGTCTCTAAAGCCTTCGATATCCGCCCATTGCTCGACGGGGTATCACTTGGCGTCAATGAAAATGAGCGAATCGGAATTGTCGGTCGTAACGGAGGCGGCAAGAGCACGCTGCTCAAGATCATGGCACAGACGCTCGAACCCGATGAAGGTCGCGTTGCCAAATCAAATTCAGTAAAAGTCGGAATCCTCTCTCAATCAGATTCTGCTGCACCGGGAGC
>CAIZGZ010000105.1 GCA_903932695.1 uncultured Actinomycetes bacterium
ACTGCTGGCAGTTCAGGGTGAGCGGCTAAGGCGGGATCCAGATCGCCCAGCGATTCAATCGTGAGCAAGACCGACGATGGCTTTCGGGACGTCACAACTTCAAGTGGTCCGGTTGTGGAAGCAGGATTCGGATCGAAATTGAGAAGTGGTTCGCTCTCGAGTTCGAAAAGCTCTACTTCTTGTGGGAACTCTTGAATCGGACAGTTCTTGTTGAGTGGGCAGCTTCGACAGTATTGCGGCGCCCTCTTCTCTACCTGCCAACGGGCAAAGCCATATGGCTTTCCCGAACCGCTACCTGTTGTCCATTGCCAACCCAATAAGTTTGCAGCGCGTGATCCATCGAGCAATTCGCGATACATCCGCTCTTGGCCATGGAGCCATCCTTGTTGGTTGCGAACAGTCCAGTGCGAGGCGAGCCACATCCGGGTTTGATTGACTAGCCAACCATCGTGTTCTAGCTCTTCTACAGTGCCATCGACACAAGCCATTCCTTGGGGCCAACCATCACCGCTGCGATCCCAGCTTTGTTCGAACCGTAGATTTGAGAAGAGCCTTGTGCCAACCCGAGCGTAGAGGTGACGTGCGTATTCTTGCCAGAGCAGTTCGTCTCGAAATTTCTCACGGTCGTCGTAAGGAGCCTTGGCAACCTGATCCCACACTTGCTTAAGAGTCAGCAGATTGTGGCGAATATAGGGGGAGAGAACAGAGGCACCACGAGTTTCAACCGGTAGGACTAGAGAGCGCGCTTTGGCATAGCCGGTGATATCAAGGGCGGCCAAAGCGGCGTTGGCCGCGCTCTGCCCACCAGCAATCGAACTTCGTCCGCCACCGCTATGTAGTCCCGTGAATTCTTTCTCGAGAAGAGTCTCGA
The DNA here is from genome assembly GCA_903932695.1 of uncultured Actinomycetes bacterium. Lineage (GTDB taxonomy): Bacteria > Actinomycetota > Actinomycetes > Nanopelagicales > Nanopelagicaceae > PALSA-747. The sequence goes on from CAIZGZ010000105.1 coordinate 872, forward strand.
GATCCTGAGAGATATCAATTTCTCGCATCGGATCTCTATTCTCGTCAGTGGGGCGAACGCCCCCCACCTTGAAAGATAGTCAATCCAGCACCCTCTCGCGACTTCAAAAGCAGGCGGGCGATAAGGATCGATTTTGGGCACATCCAGCGTCACTCATTTGATTCGATTAACTTCAATTTCTTGAGTGCTCGCTGTGAAATTTGGCCACCGTTTGAGCGCCTCGCTGGCAGCTTAATAAGCCGTGCAGCCATTGCCCTGCGAACGCACTCTGCGACAAAATCGAGGGGGAGTACAAGCTCATAAGAGAGGTCAATAACTGGCTCGGTTGAACCTGCTTGAACAATGCGGTCATAGAGCCAGGCAATTTCCAACAGATATGCCGGATCGTTTGAATCTGGCTTGAGGGATCGGATTCTGGTCAGTGCGAAATCAATCGGCTCGAGCTCAACGCCACCTTCGGACTCGCTCGACAACTGACGTTCTAGCGATTGCCTTCCAGAATTCAGATGCAGGTAAAGCAGTGCCGAGCCGATTGCCAAATAGATCAGAATCAAAACGCCTAACCCAACCCAATCGACGGCAGCTGTGAGGCTCTTTACATAATCCTTATATGGAGTGCTGACGAGCGAATAGTCGGAGAGCCCGTGCATCACAATCCCAAACCAAATGTTGCCGGTATAGATCATGAGAGCGGCCGCAAGGAATCCAAACGCGCATGCACTCATAACTTGGGCTGAGGTCTGCGCGAAGTCCTGCCCGCCCCAGATCATGTTGGTGAAGTG
>CAIZGZ010000106.1 GCA_903932695.1 uncultured Actinomycetes bacterium
CCTTCCAGCAATGGATGTAGGCACCCGTCTACTTAAGTTGCAGGAGCTATAACCCTCCTGTCGTGGAAATACCACGACCGTTTAGTCCAGAGGAGGTGGGGTTAACGCATGCGTCATTATGAAATCATGGTCATTCTCGATCCTGAATTAGAAGAGCGCACAGTCCAACCAAGTCTTGATACATATCTCAAGATCATCAAGGACAGTGGCGGCACAGTCAACAAGTTAGATATCTGGGGTCGTCGTCGCATGACCTTCGAAATCAACAAGAAGGCTGAAGGAATCTACGCCGTAGCTGATTTGAGCTGTGGCCCAGATGCGATCAAGGAACTCGATCGCCAACTTAATTTGAACGAAGCTGTGCTTCGCACAAAAGTCGTTCGTCCAGACGACACTATTTAACTGACACTTAAGAGAGAATAAAAATGGCAGCTGGAGATACAACGATCACAATGATCGGCAATTTGACCAACGATCCTGAGCTTCGCTTCACACCATCTGGTGCTGCAGTCGCTAAGTTCACCGTTGCATCAACACCTCGTTATCTCGATAAGGCAACGAATGAATGGAAAGATGGCGATAGCCTCTTTCTTAATTGCCAAATCTGGCGTCAAGCAGCAGAGAACGTTGCAGAGTCACTTACTCGCGGAATGCGTGTGATCGTCTCTGGTCGTTTAAAGCAGCGCTCTTATGAGACTAAAGAAGGCGAAAAGCGCACTGTATTTGAGGTGGAAGTTGATGAAGTAGGTCCATCACTTCGCAACGCCACCGCAAAGGTCACCAAGACAACTCGTGGTGCATCTGCAGGAGGCTTCTCGTCAGCTTCAGAGACTGTATCGTCTGAAGATCCTTGGTCAGCCGCACCAGTAGGTGGCGGTTGGGCAACTGCAGCTTCTGATGATCAGCCACCGTTCTAATAATTAATTAACCGTAACTAACCATTCCTGCGCAATCGCAGGGCACCTCGAAAAAGGAGCACCACAGTGGGAGCAAGAAGTAATAAGACCCTGAAGCCAAAGAAGACAGCTCCAAAGATGTCTGCTGCGGCTCTCAAGAAGTTTAAGAAGAAGCCATGTTCTTTCTGCCAGCAGAAAGTCACTTACATTGACTATAAGGACATCGCAACACTGCGCAAGTTCATCTCTGATCGCGGCAAGATCCGCGCTCGTCGTGTGACTGGTGCATGTACCCAACATCAACGTGCAATTGCTGCCGCGGTAAAGAACTCCCGCGAAATGGCGCTATTGCCTTACACCTCAACAGCTCGCTAAGCGAAGAAGGAGAGCAGACCAATGAAACTCATTCTTACTCGTGAAGTATCAGGCCTCGGCCAAGCTGGAGATGTCGTTACCGTTAAAGATGGTTACGCACGCAATTTCCTACAACCACGCGGTTTTGCGATCGCTTGGTCACAAGGCGGAGAGAAGCAGATCGAAGGTATCCGTCGTGCACGTGCTGCACGCGAGATCCGCGATCTCGATCACGCCCGCGAAGTCAAAGCCACACTTGAGAAGGCAGCCATTGTCGTTAAGGCAAAGGTCGGCGCTACAGGTTCACTCTTTGGCTCAGTCACCGATAAGGACTTGGTCAAGGCGATTAACACCACAACCGGTGTCTCAGTCGACCGTCATAGCCTTAAGGCTCCGATCATGAAGAAGCTCGGCAACTACACAGCCAAGGTCACACTTGCTGCATCTGTTGTCGCAACAGTTACCGTTTCGGTGGTTGCTGCGTAGCATCTCTCATAGTGAGATTCTTCAAAGGATCTTTATCCCCAAGCCCGTTCAGGAAACTGAGCGGGCTTGGTCCATTTCTTCCCCACATTCGATCTTCTTATCCCCAATTCATCCACATCCCCGCATAAGTTATCCCCAGAATTAGACACTTTCCCCACACCTTCACACACAGGTGCAAGGTCGGTGGCGCCTAAAAAATAGGAAATGTCAGCGCTCATCGCCAAAATAGCCCCATGAGCATCGCAGAACTCCCACCACGGAATAACGGCAACTCCAGCCCTCGTCCGGTCGAGTTTGAGCGCACCCCACCACAAGATCTCGTTGCCGAACAATCTGTTCTTGGCGGCATGCTCCTCTCAAAAGATGCGATCGCAGATGTTGTCGAGATTATTAAAGATCGCGACTTCTATCGCCCCGCACATGAACTTATCTATGACGCAATTCTTGATCTCTATGGCCGTGGCGATCCTGCCGATCCAGTTACCGTCGCAGCCGAGCTAACAAAGCGTGGTGATATTGCGCGTGCAGGTGGCGCGCCATATCTCCACACGCTGATCTCCTCTGTTCCAACCGCAGCTAACGCTGGGTATTACGCAAAGATTGTTCGCGATCGTGCAATTCTCCGTCGCCTCGTTGAAGCTGGTACCAAGATTGTTCAACTCGGATACTCCGAGGAGGGCGATGTCGATGATGCGGTAAACACCGCGCAAGCTGAGGTCTATCAAGTCACCGAGAGTCGTATGTCGGAGGATTACATCCAACTCTCCGAGCTCCTTCCCGCTGCGCTCGATGAGATCGAAGCGATCTCTACCGGTGTCGCACAAGAAGGTGTTAAGACTGGCTTTAAAGATCTAGATGCCCTCACTAATGGATTGCACGCCGGCAATATGATCGTTGTCGCTGCTCGTCCTGCGGTCGGTAAGTCAACCCTTGGACTCGATATCGCGCGCCATGCATCGATTCACAATGGCGATACCTCAGTGATCTTCTCGCTTGAAATGTCTCGCTCTGAAATCACCATGCGTATGCTCTCTGCCGAAGCGAGAGTTGGCCTTAACAATATTCGCTCGGGCTCACTGAGTGATGATGAGTGGGGTCGCTTAGCAAAGCGCATGGGTGAGATCTCCCAAGCTCCGCTCTTTATCGATGACTCACCAAATCTCTCACTGATGGAGATTCGTGCGAAGGCTCGTCGCCTCAAGCAACGCCACAACCTTAAGTTGATTGTGATCGATTACCTCCAGCTGATGACTTCAGGAAAGAAAGTTGAGAGTCGCCAACAGGAAGTATCTGAGTTCTCACGTAACCTCAAGCTCCTTGCTAAAGAACTCGGTGTACCGATCATCGCGATCTCACAGCTCAACCGTTCGCCAGAACAACGCGCGGATAAGAAGCCGATGCTCTCTGATCTCCGTGAATCGGGTTCGATCGAACAAGATGCCGACGTTGTGATCTTGCTTCACCGCGATGATATGTACGATGGCCAAAATCGTTCTGGTGAGGCTGACTTAATTGTTGCCAAGCACCGTAACGGTCAGACCCGCACAATCACTGTTGCAGCCCAACTTCACTTTGCTCGCTTTGCCGACCTTGCTGCGCCATCGCAGTATGGATCACAGCAAGGTGGACAACAAGGTGGATCGCCAGGTGGCCAACCAGGCGGTGGCTTCGCTAATAACGACTCTTTTATTCGTGATTAAGACGGCGTAGGCCAGAATTAATCAACAGGTGTGAGCGAACCACTCTTTACATCGTAAACAGCGCCCATTACTCGAACGCCCTTTGCAAGATATGGATTAGCTTCTACCTTGATGACATCTTTGCGAAGCGCAGCGAGTTGATCGCTCGTTGTCTGAAAATCAAGGCTACGAGTGTCGATGCCAGATTTCTCCGAGATCGCTTGATGGATTCCAGCCTCATCAATACTCGCCATTCGACAATCGGTATGTGGCATTACCAAGACACGATTAACACCCAAGAGGTGGGTCGCTAGCGCCAAAGTACGCAGTACATCCGAGGTAACGCGAGCTCCAGCGTTACGCAGAATCTTTGCATCACCTGCCTGCATTCCAACAATACGTAGTGGATCGATACGCGAATCCATACACGTCACAATCGCCAAGCCCTTAACAGCTGTTCCAGTGAGATTTTCTGCAGTGAAGCGAGAAACAAATTCTTTGTTTGCATTTAAGAGATCATCGAACTTATCCATGTGAAACCTCCTCTGTAGATGGTAACTCTGCTGCCATAAAACTTGAGATGTAGATACCGATGAGGACAACCACGGCTCCTACAAGTTCAAGGGTGGTAAGTCTTTCACGTAAAAAGATCCAACCCCAGATACCAGCCAGTACGGGCTCAAGCATGCCGATCACCGCAGTCACTTGGGCACTGAGATGTTTCACGCCGATAAGTACGGATGTGTAGGGAAGGACGGTGCCAAAGAAGATGACAAAGATAATAAGGACCCAGCCTGGCAAGTGGTGTCCAGCCAACTTTCCATTCAGCACAACCGATTTGGTAAAAATCGAGCGGGGATAACTCCACCACGGCAAGATCACGCCGTAGAGAAGCGCGGTCACGCTAAAACCCCAGATCGCCATCGCCTCACCAGTAAAACGTTCGCTGAGTTTGCGACCCATCAGGAAGTAGATCACCAACGCGAGCGCATCAGCAAAGGATGCAACGAGGCCTGCGCCATCAAATTTCAATCCCTGCCAGACCTGGGCGATCAGCAGGAGTCCGATAAAAGCAGAGGCAAGTCCTAACCACATCAGTGGGGCGATCTTCTGTCTCCTAAAGATCCGCAGGTAGAGGACGATCCAGATCGGAGCGGTAAATTGAATCAAGATCGCCAAAGAGACATGGAGGTGAAGGATCGAGAAGAAGTAGAGCGATTGCACCGCGGCTATTCCAAATATGCCAAAGAGAATAAGCATGGGCAGATCGGTTCGAGCGATCTTCAATTCAGATAATCGCCCGCGAGCGGCCATAAAGAGGAGCAGGACCAACGCAGCGCCCGTGGAGCGGATCTCGGTGAGACGCCATGGAGAGAGACCGGCCTCCATCACCCATTTCGCAACGATGCCATTGATCGAGAAGAGGGTGGCAGCCCCCGCCACCAAGAAAGTCGCCCGAGCGTGGTGGTTTTTCACGGGTCGACCCTACTCTCACCCTGATAGGGTTTTGGTGTGCTACTTAGTGATCGCGATATCGCCGCCCAAATCTCCGCAGGCCGCCTCAAGGTAGAGCCCTTCCATGACGCCATGATTCAACCATCAAGCGTGGATGTCCGCCTTGATCGCTTCTTCCGCGTCTTTGAGAATCATAAGTACGAAGTCATCGACCCATCGATCGAGCAATCTGAGCTCACCCGTGAAGTCGCAGTGGGTGCCGATGAGTTCTTTATCCTGCATCCTGGCGAGTTTGTGCTCGCAAGCACCTACGAGGTCATCACACTTCCCGATGACATCGCCGGTCGCCTCGAAGGTAAATCTTCACTCGGTCGCTTAGGCCTTCTCACCCACTCAACCGCTGGCTTTATTGATCCAGGTTTCTCGGGCCACATCACGCTCGAACTTTCCAATGTCGCAAATCTTCCGGTCAAACTCTTCCCGGGAATGAAGATTGGTCAACTCTGTCTCATCAAACTCTCATCTCCAGCAGAGCATCCTTACGGTTCAGCGCTCTATGGTTCTAGATACCAGGGCCAACGCGGTCCAACGGCGAGCAAGTCTTGGCTCAACTTCCACAAGACAAAAATTGAGGAGTAGTCTTTCAACTGCTTGTCAGAACCTTCCTCACTCTAGATTGTAAGAATTCGGAGCACTTATGAACGCCGTCGTTCTCGTCCTACTCGTTCTCGTCGTCCTCGCCCTCCTCGCCGTAATGTCGCGCAATCGACTCGTGCGTCTGAGCATTAGCGCCGACGAAGCTTTTGCTCAGATCGAAGTACAACTCAAGCGTCGATCAGATCTGATCCCCAATCTTGTTGAGACGGTCAAAGGTTACACAAACCACGAAGCCTCAACACTTGAAGCAGTTGTAGCGGCTCGCGCAAAGGCAACCGCCGCAACATCGGTCGCTGATGTTGCTGCAGCAGATGGCAGCGTCACACAAGCTCTTCGCGGCTTGCTTGCTGTCACCGAGAATTATCCAGACCTCAAGGCATCGGCAAACTTTCTTGCACTTCAAGAAGAGCTCTCCACCACCGAGAATAAAGTTTCGTTTGCTCGCCAGTTCTATAACGACACGGTTCGCTCTCTGAACTCAGCGATCAAGACCTTTCCATCGAGCCTATTTGTGAACTCTGCAAAGGTTGCGGTTCGCCCATTTTATGAAGTGGATGATCCGCAAGACCGCAAGGCTCCAACAGTTAAGTTTTAATACTTATGGCTCAAGCACCACGTAGCTTCGATTTCAGAAAGCTCCAAGCGGGTAATCAGCGCAAATCTGCCGAACTGCTCTTTGGGATGGCGATCATTGTTGGCGCTGTCGTATGGGCGCTGATGACCTACTTCGGCAAAGGTGGCGTCGCGATTGTGCCGGTTGCAATTGGCATCGCACTTATCTCGGTGTGGGGCTCATATTGGGCATCGGACAAGATTGTCTTAACGATGACCGGCGCGCGATTAATTGATGAACACGACCACAAACAGCTCTACGATCTTGTCTCAGAGATCTGTATCGCAGCAGGTTTGCCACTTCCCAAGATTGCTATCGTCGAAGATGATGCGCCTAATGCATTTGCCACCGGCCGAGATCCCGAACATGCGGTTATCGCATTTACCACCGGAATCTTGCGCGTGATGGATCGTGAAGAGCTACAAGGTGTTGCAGCCCATGAGATGTCACACGTTGCTAACCGCGACACACTCGTCTCAGCAATCGCAGCTACCACCGCAGGTGCGCTTGCGATCTTGACCGATTTCTTGATGCGGATCATGATCTTTGGCGGCGGCGATCGCCGGGATGATCGTGATAATCAAAATCCCATCGCGCTCATCGCTTCAATCGTCGTGTTAATTCTTGCGCCGATTGCAGCACTCCTCTTGCGCCTTGCGATCTCACGCAAGCGTGAAGCACTCGCCGATGTCACCGCCGTCGCCTTTACTCGCAATCCCACTGGTCTGCGCCGTGCCCTCGAAGTTCTGCAAAGTGACACCACTGTTGTGCGCCAACGCTCTACGTCAGTTGCTCACATCTGGATTGAGTCGCCGCTCGATAACAGCGCTACCTCCAAACTTTTCTCTACCCACCCACCACTAAGCGAAAGAATCGCTGTTCTCAAAGCGATGGAAGGTCAATCATGAAGCGCAGCTCCCTTCTCATTGCAGGAGTCCTACTCTTAGGCTCATTCTCACCAGCTCTTGCTTCAACACCTCAAAGCAAACCTTCTGGTGGCTCGATGGCTGGAATGAATATGGCTGCTCCAACACCACCTCCAATCTCTGGTACAGCGGCAATGATGGGCGGCACAATTCTTGATGCTCCAATTCCAGCATCAATTCTCAATATCCCACTGGTCGACGCCAGCGGAAAGAATTTTTCTCTCGCTTCGCTCAAAGGTAAGACCGTTGTTCTGACAGACTTTTTCACCAGCTGCGACATGATCTGCCCAATGACGTCGGCAAATATGCGCGATATTGCCGCTGCAGTGAAGTTGGCAGGTAAGAGTTCAAGCGTGGATGTTCTAGAACTCACTGTAGATCCACAACGCGATAACGTGGCACGTATCAACGCCTACCAATCGCTCTATGGCCCGGCAACGTGGACCATGGCAACAGGAACTGCTGCAAATCTCAAGAACCTCTGGGCGTGGTTCGGTGTATACACAAAGCAAATTCCGAACACAGATGGTTCGGCAATTGATTGGCAAACAGGCAAGAAGATTGCTTACGATGTTGAACATGATGATGTAGTCATGATCCTGGGTCCCAACTCACACTTCCGTTGGATCGACCTTGGTAGTCCAGCGGTTTCAAACCCAACGCTTGTGCCAGCAAAATTGAAGGCATTTTTAAGTTCACAAGGCAAACTCAATCTCCTCAAGCCCCAGCAGCCAGACTGGACAAACGCAGCAGTATTTGGTGCTTTGCAACAGATCTATGGAATCGCTATCGGTCCGAAGATGAAGATGTGAAGCACAAATCTTCATTCGCGGTTGTAGCAGCATTTCTTTCATTTATAACAATTTTTACGGCTTCCACCGCATCCGCACACACGGTTCTTGTTACCTCGGACCCTGCCGCAGGTGCAACTATCCACACCTTGCCTGAGAAAATAACACTGACTTTTGCTAACCCATTACTTAGCTTGGGAACGGCGGCAATTAATCAAGTCAAGGTGATAGATCCCATGGGAATGGAGATCACCTCCACCAACAATGTGGTGCACGGCTCAGTTCTCTCGAACGTACTGTCACCCACAATGGTGATGAGTGGCGACTACCACGTCACATTTCGAGTTGCAGCACAAGACGGACATGTTCTCAATGGCAGTTTCACATTTTCAGTAGGGAACACGAGCGCCACTAATCAGAAAATCAACATTCCCCACTCCGGCGAAGTTGCTCTGCATGCATTTGCAACTGGCAAAGACATCATTGATGGAACCGGATCTGCAACGGATACGGCTACAGGAACTTTTTCCATCGATTTCAATGACGACACTTTTTGCTACACGATTACGACGAAAATTACGGATATTACTGCAGGCCATGTTCACGCCTTGAGCCAAAAGAACTTGACCATTTCGGATGAGATATTTCTCCCGCTCAAACTTACGAGCATCAATGCCGCTCATCCAATCTGTGAAAATGCGCCAGGTGAAACCTTGGCTATTTTGGCGGCACACGCCAGCGATTACGTTTTCATGCTCCACACAAAACGTTTTCCAGATGGTGACGTTGCAGGAGAGCTCCAGACTTCAATTTCACAAAATCCAATAATTCAATCAGTTTCAGTTACCGCAACAACTAAAAATTCCGATTCAGCCATAGCCTTGAAAATCACAAATCCTTCACCGACAACAATTCTCATCACGGCAATCACTTCAAATCTAGCTTCCAGCTCTATGTTTTTTTACGATGCAAATATGTGTCAAGGAAATAGCACCATGCAAGCACTCTCAAATATCGCAATCGCTCCAGATTCAGTGGTGTCACTGGGGTATAAATATCAAGGTGCGATGTTGAGCCACCTAAAGGTACCTTTGAAGATTGGATCCCAGATCCCGCTCACGGTCACATGGACCGATAATCAGGGTGGTGCACACAAGCAGATCGTTGTGGCGAAGGTGGTCGTTCCGCCTCAAGGTTTGAACTTCGGTATGAGCTCTATGTCCGGGATGTCGATGTAAAGTAAGCGTATGAAACACAAAAAGATCCCAATGCGATCCTTTTGTGCCTCTCTCACTCTTTTTCTTTCCGCACTCATCGCGCACGTAGTTGGCTGCGGTACTTTCATACCTCTACCAAGATTATTCTTAGAATCCACATTCTTGATTGCAATCATTGCAATATTTTCACGATACAACTTTGAAGGTCCCAGACTTGGATTCATCGTATTAATATCACAGGCATCTGTGCATATTGTTTTAGGTGGTATGTTGATGAATACCTCATTGATGCTGAAAACGCACTTGGTGTTCGGTATTTTTTCATACTTGGTTATATCCCACCTTGAGAAATTTTGGGATCAAGCAAAAATTTTTATATCTGGTCTCGTAAATTTCCCATCACTTAACCCAAATGTATCTGCCTTAAGTCTGAGCAGAACACATGTTGCATATATAGCTATCCAATGCCCGTGGGATGAACGAAGTGGACACACGCCGAGGGCGCCGCCGGCATCGACTTTAGCATTATGAACATGAATCAAAGCTTTTGGCAAAGCTACGGTGTTGAAGCCAAGTGGTTTCTCGTAGCCCTTGGGCTGATAGCCCTCTGGTCCGCTATTCGTTATTGGCGAGATCGATAGAGATATTTACCTGATACGACTTTTAGAATAGGGATATTTATGAAAAAGAACCTAGTAGGCGTTACTGCTGCCTTAATACTGAGCAGCATAACTCCGGCTTTTGCCGGAACGATAACCACACCGCCAGCATCAGTTGGTACTGCGACCCAAGTCACTGTTCCGAGCACGGTCTTAAATGCTCAATTTGTTGATGAAATGGGAATGAGCCAATCACTTGCTGCGTACAAAGGTAAGACAGTTTTAGTGGTTCCACTACTCACATTGTGCGGTGACACCTGCCCATTTACCTCTGCGAATATGATGCAAATTCAGCAGAAACTTTCGGAAGATAAAGCGAGCAATGTCGTGGTGGTTGGTGTAACCGTCGATCCATATCGAGATAACTCTGCTCGTACTACTGCGTACCTAAAACTTATTGGTGCAAATTTTGATATCTGGACACCAGTGGGGGCCACAAGCAAGCCATCATTTACAAAGGCTCAGTTAGCCGCGAAAGACCCGGTTGGGTCCGGAGACATAAATCCAAATCTTCTTGCATATGAAAAGTTCTTTGGTTGGACAGCTCAAGTTGTTCCACAAGGTAACCCACCAGCAACTGACTGGATGACACCATTTAAACCTCTGACCTATGACATCAACCATTCTGATGGGTTTTGGATCATTGATCCGACTCAGAAGGTGAGATTTCTTAGTGGTACACAGCCTGCCTTTACTGGAAAGCTATCTCATGTCTTGGCAACCTTCATGGGCTCGAAGAGCAACATCTATAAAGATCCAGTCTATAAAGGCGGGTGGACTTCAGCACAAGTGCTTCAAGCCCTCTCCTTCGTAGATCAAGTGAAGTACTAAGGAGTCGAATTAGGCCTCGACTGGGAAATGGAGCGTAAAGGTCGCTCCATTTCCCAGCTCAGAGTTAACACTTACACTCCCACCATGTGCCTTCATAATTGCATCGACAATCGAGAGGCCCAAACCGCTACCTTCACCCGAGCTGCGGACTCGAGATGGATCAGCGCGGAAGAATCGTTCAAAGATACGTGA
>CAIZGZ010000107.1 GCA_903932695.1 uncultured Actinomycetes bacterium
CTCCTTGCGCTCCTCTCACTCATGCTCCTGGCTGCCGATATCTTCAATCCAGTTCACTTCAATCTTTAAATTAGGGCAGAATAAAGCCATGGTTGATCTCGGAATTCCAGCAGCGCCGCTTCCAGTTCTCGCACCACGCCGCAAGAGCAAGCAGCTCAAAGTCGGTAGCGTTCTCGTCGGTGGCGATGCACCAGTCAGCGTTCAATCGATGTGCACCACCTTGACCTCTGATGTCAACGCAACTCTGCAACAGATCGCTCAGCTCACCGCAGCTGGCTGCCAGATTGTCCGAGTCGCAGTCCCAAGCCAAGATGATGCTGATGCGCTCGCTGCGATTGCGAAGAAATCGCAGATCCCAGTTATCGCCGATATTCACTTCCAACCAAAATATATCTTTGCGGCGATCGATGCCGGTTGCGCAGCAGTGCGCGTCAACCCTGGCAACATCAAGCAATTTGATGACAAGGTAAAAGAGGTTGCAAAAGCTGCGGGCGACGCCGGAATCCCAATTCGTATCGGTGTGAACGCGGGCTCACTCGATCCACGCCTACTCGCCAAGTACGGCAAGGCGACACCAGAAGCTCTCGCCGAATCAGCGCTCTGGGAAGCTTCGCTCTTCGAAGAACATGGCTTCTCCGATATCAAAATTTCGGTCAAGCATCACGATCCAGTCACTATGGTCAATGCGTACCGACTACTCGCCTCGAAATGCGATTACCCACTGCATCTCGGTGTGACAGAGGCCGGTCCGATCTTCCAAGGAACAATTAAATCTGCCACCGCTTTTGGCATTCTACTTGCTGAAGGAATTGGTGACACGATTCGCGTCTCACTTTCTGCGCCACCCGTTGAAGAGGTCAAGGTCGGTATCTCGATCCTCGAATCACTCAACCTTCGCCAACGTAAACTTGAGATCGTCTCCTGTCCATCTTGCGGTCGCGCCCAAGTAGATGTTTATACGCTCGCCGAGAGCGTCCAAGCTGGCCTACAAGGCATGAGCGTTCCACTTCGCGTGGCGGTCATGGGTTGTGTTGTGAACGGACCAGGCGAAGCTCGCGAGGCAGATCTTGGCGTGGCATCTGGAAATGGCAAAGGCCAAATCTTCGTGAAGGGTGAGGTCATCAAGACTGTTCCAGAAGCGATGATCGTTGCAACACTCATCGAAGAGGCCAATCGCTTGGCCGATGAGATGGCAGCAGCCGGCGCAGCCTCAGGCGAGCCAACCGTCACCGTTTCATAATTTAACCCGCCAGAGATTTCTTTAGGTAGGGTTTGCCCATGCTAAGAATGTCTACCTTGCTGTTGCGCACCCTCCGTGATGATCCTGCCGATGCAGAGGTCGCGAGCCATCGCCTGTTGGTACGCGCCGGTTATGTCCGCCGTATCGCAGCCGGAATCTACTCATGGCTGCCACTGGGATATCTGACCTATCGCAACATTGAGCGGGTAGTTCGCGAGGAGATGGATGCCGCCGGTTTCCAAGAGGTGCACTTTCCCGCGCTCTTGCCACGCGACCCCTACGAGCAGACAAATCGCTGGAGTGAATACGGCCCAGATCTCTTTCGCCTTAAGGATCGCAAGGGAAATGATTTTCTC
>CAIZGZ010000108.1 GCA_903932695.1 uncultured Actinomycetes bacterium
AGCAAAGGTAAATGGAATTACCTGATCTTGTGAACGATCTGCTGATGCATTGTGATCGTTAGTGATATAGAAGACGCATGCTGCGTGAACGCAATCGCCCTTAGCCCAGTATGGAACTGGGTGCTCGACGACTGGCTTTGCTGCTGACGATGCACCTTGCGCAATATCTGCCTTGTTTGCACTGACCCATGCTTGTGCTGCCTGGTCTGAATCACAGACGGTTGGCATTGCACCCTTTGTTGCTGGAGCCATGCACTCTTGGATGTAGAGACCATTCATTGTTGGCATCTTGGCGAATTTAAATGTCACAGTAGCGTTCATCTGTGAGATGTTCTTGAGTGGTGAAGCGGTAACGGTTGCTTTTGCGTTTGCAATAGGAGCAGCAACGACGACGAGAGCAACTGCAAGTCCTGCAATGAGCTTCTTCTTCATTTTCATCCTTTTCTAGTTATTTCCGCTTAGTTGGTGGAAAAATGAACTGGTACGTAGAGATCGTGGCTACGATCTTGGGTGCGTAGGTGATCCGCGCGAACATAGACCGCACACGCGCTCTTGCGGCAATCTAGGGTTCCGATCATCGGTGATACTTGCAGTGCAACGTTAAAGGTGCCTCCCGACCCATAAGGGATCGCTAGCCCGCGACCGTAATTGGGAGGGTTTGATGAGATCCAATATGAAGCCGCTGATGCGCCTGACTTATTGGCACCGCCGCCACATGGGTTCGGGAGTTGATCAGCAGGAACGATCGCGCAGAGTTCGACATAGATTCCTACGCTGGTATCAAAACCTTTGCCGGTCACCGAGATCTTCTCGCCCGAGGCGATTCCACTCACTTTTGAGACGGTGAGTACTTGTCCAGCTTTTCCGGTTCTGCTGTTGGCGTTACTACCGGTGAATCCGACAATTACTGCAACGATCGCAATAATGGCGATGACGCCAGTTGAGATCTGTATTGCGCGCGATTTCATATCCATAATGTAAAGGTTCGTTACTTATCGCGCTCCGACACTTTGTCGACCCACGTCGGTAAAGGTAGTGAGATAATTACCGTTATGAAGCGGCGGATGAAGTGGATCACAGTCGCTACGCTCACACCTCTCTTACTTGGGGCGGGATGCACAACACCGGCAGAGGCAGTGTCGCCAAAAAGTGTGAGCAATATTTCTGCCAGTCAGATTGCACTACCGATCGTACATAGCGGTGAAACGCCAAAATATAAGAGAGTGGTAGCACTGGGTGATGGTGCTGCTGAGATTGTTGCGGCGCTCGGATATAAAAACATCTTAGTTGGCCGCGATATCGCATCGACGATGCCAGAGTTAGCCAGCGTTCCGATCGATGAATCGGCAATGCAGATCTCGGCCGAGACCGTTCTCTCACAACATCCCGACTTGGTTTTTACTGATTCCAATAGCAGTCCACAGAGCGCACTCACGACCATCAAGCAAGCGCATATTCCTATCATTAACATCGCCGCGTCGTACTCTCTCTCGGCGATCGTCAGTAAAGAACTCGCAATCGCGAATGCGCTCGGCACGCCTAAAGCGGGCGCGCTGTTGGCTGCTCAAGTAACTGGCTTGCACTACCCAAGCACCGGCATCAAGGTCGCGTTCCTCTATCTTCGCGGAACCGCATCGATCTATCTCATCGGTGGTGCTGGTTCTGGCGCGGATTCACTCTTAGCGGCAACTGGTTTTACCGATGTCGGAGCGACTCACCTTAAGCTCCCGTTTAACGCACTGACCTCAGAAGAGTTAATCGCGCTGCAACCCGATGTCATCTTGCTGATGACGAAGGGATTGATCTCGGTTGGAGGTCTCACCGGTCTACAAGCTATCCCGGGAATCGCGCAGACTCCCGCCGGTAGAAATGGTGATGTCGTCACGGTCGATGATTCGCTACTTCTCTCGTTTGGACCTCGAACAGTGCCAATGGCTCGCGCACTTCGCCCACTCATCATTGCCGCAAAGGCCGGTAAATAATGAAGAAGCTATTTATCTACCTCACTGCGTTACTTGCGATTTCGGCTCTCTTCATCCTCTCGCTCAAAATCGGTATCGTGCATATTCATGAACCGCTCTGGTCGCTAATCGGTAAGAGCAATATCGATGCCTCAACCGTCTGGCAGGTTCGTTTCCCACGTGCGCTCGGTGCGATCATTATCGGTGCCGGGTTAGGTATCGCAGGCGCAATCGCACAAGGAATATTTCGTAACCCACTTGCCGAGCCAACCCTGATCGGACTTTCAAGCGGCGCAACCCTTGGCACGATTGCTGTCATTGCTAGCGGCGCAGGTACTTTCGGAACCCGCACCATCGTCGGCGCAGCTGTCCTTGGTGCCGCAATCGCTGCACTGCTTGTGCAGTGGATCGCACCTAATCGCGGCTTTGGTTTCTTGTTAACGGGTATCGCAATCTCTTCAATTCTGACTTCGATTGCTGGACTCTTGATTTCGATGTCGGCCAAGCCAGGAATCCAATCACTCTCCTTCTGGGATTTTGGTTCACTCTCACTTCTTAATAATGCGAGCGTCGGAATGATTGCTCCGTATATCGAGGCAGGAATCATCACCGCATTCTTTGTCTCTCGTCGACTCGATATCTATTCACTTGGCGACCAGTCCGCGCATTACATGGGTGTCAACGCCAAGCGGCTACGCCTGTGGGCGGTATTAGCGATGGCGCTTTTAATCGGTGCATCCGTGAGTGCTGTGGGGTCGATCGCCTTCCTTGGGCTCTTAGTGCCACATATCGTGCGCCTCATGATTGGCCCAGCACACCGCCGCATGCTCTCATTGAGCGGCTTAGTTGGTGCGATCGTTCTATTGATCGCTGACCTCTTAGCCCGCACGCTCTTCGAGCCAAATGAAATTCCACTGGGATTACTGACTTCGCTGCTTGGTGCGCCAGTCTTAATCGCGCTCCTTCGATTCAAGCGAGCATCGTGGGTGAGCAATGATTGAGTTAAAAGAGCTCTCGTTCGCACGCGGTGAGCGCACAATTATTTCTGGCTTAACCGCACAGATTGCGAAAGGTGAGGCGGTACTGCTTACGGGTCCAAATGGCTCAGGTAAGACGACGACGTTGCAACTTATTGGTGGACTTTTACAGCCCACCAGTGGTCAGGTCTTGATTAACGGCCAATCAGTGGCAAAGCTCACGATTAAAGAGCAGGCGAGGCTTCGGTCGATCGCACCAGCTCGACGCACATTTTCATTGGCCTTCACCGTTGAACAGGTTCTGCAATTTGTTCCGAAGAAGCACCGTGCGCTTCACACCTATTGGGTTGCAGAGAAGTTGGGTCTCGGCGAATTATTTGATCGACGAGTCACCGAACTCTCTACCGGCCAGCTCGAGCGAGTAAGCCTTGCGCTTGCACTGAGCCAAGCGGCGGAGTTCTACCTCTTAGATGAACCCTTTAGCGCGCAAGATGCGTTCTATACCGAGAAGATCCTTGAAGTCATCAACGAATTAAAAATGACGAAGGGCCTCTTGGTTATTTCTCATAACCAGGAGACCCTTGCGAAACATTTCGATCGAGAGATTACCCTCGATTAATTAGCCACGCTTTGGCTTTGGACGGCCAGCTGACTTCTTCTTGAATCCACCAGCGCTTGCTGGCTTCTTCTTAAATCCTCCTGCTGCAGCTGGCTTGCCAGCGCGAGCACGAGACTCTGCCTTCTCTAACGCAATGCGCTTTTCAAGTGGCATGCGTGGCGCCTTCTTAGCTGGACGCTCACTCTTCGGTGCGCGATCCAAACCTTCGATGCGACCGCGGTTACCGGTCTTATCTGCACGAGCTGGGCGAGCATCGCGTGAATCACGAAGATCACGTGAATCTCTTGCATCGCGTGGTTCACGGAAATCCCGTGAGTCGCGAGCTGCTGGACGTGCCTTCTCTTCCCACTTCTTAGGTGTGGAACGGAATGGACGTTCAGATGATGAACGAGCTGGGCGTTCTTCGCGAGCTGGGCGCTCCGTGAATGAACGCTCTTGACGCTCTAACGTGCGATCGGCTTTGTTAAAGCTACGAGCCGCTTGAGGTGCGCGCGCTGGACGGTCGTCGAAAGAACGCTCTTGACGAACCGGACGCTCTTCGCGTCCGCCGCCTTCGCGACGTGGACGGAAATTTCCTTCGCGTGGTGTGCGGTTACGTGAACCTGGCTTGCGATCTCCACGAGATGACTTCTCGGCTTCGACGATTACTGGAATGCCAGATGGCTCTTGTGCACCAGTGATCTCGACGAGTGTCTTCTCACTTGGACGAACCTGATTTTCGATCAACTTAACGCCAGCACGGTTGGTGATACCAAAGACCGCTTTCTTCTGCTTATGGGTTGCGAGTGTGACGACTGTGCCGGTTGCACCCGCGCGAGCGGTACGACCTGCGCGGTGGAGATAATCTTTGTGATCTGCTGGTGCATCGACGTGAACGACGAGTGAGACATCATCGACGTGGATACCACGTGCTGCTACATCTGTTGCAACGAGTGCGTTAGCGCGACCATCTTTAAATGCTTTAAGAACGCGGGTGCGTTGAGCCTGTGACTTACCGCCGTGCAGAACTCCAACTGGAACGCC
>CAIZGZ010000109.1 GCA_903932695.1 uncultured Actinomycetes bacterium
AGCCTGCAGTGACAGGATTTCAACCAGTCTTCAATTTTTCGAGAGCCCCGCTCACTTTAAAAATTCTTGTGCAGACCCCGTACTTTGAACGTTTTGCGTATCCAAAAGCACTTCGACTTGGACTGGGAGAACTTTGGCCCGAATCCGAATCTGCAGAAGCATCAACCGAATTAAAAAATGAGGGTTGGATCGTTCACGCCACCATGAAATCGGAGTATGAGCGCTGGCTCGAAGGCTCAGTGGCAATTCTCGCGAGCGGAAGTTCCCGAAAACGACGCACAAACAAGATTCCAGTGACTCTAGGTTTTACGGAATACGGTCGTAACCAAACTCGCATCAAGCGTATTCATAAAATGAACGGCACCTACAAGCTCTACAAGCGGGCACTCAAAAATGAACTTACCGAAGCCGAGCTCTCTACCTTGTTAAGGGGTTGAGTACTAGCGGGTGAATGCTTCGGTGATGAGAGCGTGCTGCTCTTCTTCGTGGAGGTGATGAGATCCGGTCGCAGGACTTGCAGTCGCGCGACGAGATACTCGACGAAGAGTGCGCCCATCTAAAGCTTCCATTGTGTTGAGAGCAACAAATGGATATGGACCTTGGTTAGCAGGCTCATCTTGAACCCAGAGCAAGTTTGCGTTCGGATGCTTATTGGCAACCGCCATGAACTCAGCAAGTGGGAATGGGTAGAGCTGTTCAACTCGAACAATTGCCGTTGAGTGCTCGCCGAGCTTTGCTCGTTCTGCAACGAGATCCCAATAAACCTTGCCTGAGCAATAGATGACGCGAGAAGCGTTCGTCACGCTCTCGTCGTCAATCAATGGCTTAAAGGTTCCGGTGGTGAAATCGTTGAGAGCAGATGCCGCAGCCTTGAGTCGCAACATTGATTTAGGTTCAAAGACGACGAGCGGACGACGAGCGGTATTTTTCATATGCCAGCGAAGAACGTGGAAGTACGAGGCTGGTGTTGAAGGTTGAACGACCGTCATGTTCTGCTCGGCGCAGAGAGTGAGATAACGCTCGATTCGGGCCGATGAGTGGTCTGGGCCTTGGCCTTCGTATCCGTGCGGCAATAGGAGTACTAAGGAAGAGCGCTCACCCCACTTTTGGAGGGCCGACGAGACGAACTCATCGATAATAGATTGAGCGCCATTCGCGAAATCTCCGAACTGGGCCTCCCACAAGACGAGTGCATTTTCACGCTCGACCGAGTAGCCATATTCAAAGCCCATCGCTGCATATTCAGAGAGCAATGAGTCAAAGACAAAGAACTGGTTGTCATTGCTAATGAGCGAACGAAGAGGGAACCAGTCACCACCGGTGTTCTGATCAACGACGACTGCGTGGCGGTTTGAGAAGGTGCCACGACGTACATCTTGACCAGCCAAGCGAATTGGGTGACCCTCGAGCAGGAGTGAGCCAAAGGCAAAGAGCTCACCGGTAGACCAGTCGACGCTGCCGTCGTTGAGCATCTCGGTGCGCTTCGCTAATTGTGGAATGAGGCGAGGGTGGATCGTAAAGCCCTCTGGCGTTGCGACTTGGGTTGCCGCAATTTGGCGAAGCGTTGCTTCGTTTACCGCCGTGTTGACCGTCGTTGGCTCTGGCGCAGATGGCACATCGAATGCATTGTTATGTTCTGGTTCGACATTGTGAACAGAGGCATATACGGCATCGAGCTGTGCTTGGTAATCACGCAAGACTTCTTCGGCCTCATCGACGGTGATATCACCGCGACCAATGAGCGCTTCGGTGTAGAGCTTGCGAGTGCTGCGCTTGGCATCAACCAACTTGTACATCATTGGTTGGGTGAAGCTTGGCTCATCGCCTTCGTTGTGACCACGACGGCGGTAGCAGACCATATCGATGACGACATCTTTATTGAACTGCTGGCGATACTCGAAAGCTAGGCGAGCAACGCGAACGACCGACTCTGGATCATCGCCATTGACGTGGAATACCGGCGCCTGGATCATCTTGGCAATATCGGTTGAATAGGTTGATGAGCGTGAAGCATGCGGAGAAGTTGTAAATCCAACTTGGTTGTTCACGACGATATGGATCGTTCCGCCGGTGCGATAGCCCTTCAGAAGTGAGAGGTTGAGAGTCTCAGAGACCACTCCCTGTCCTGCAAAGGCGGCATCACCGTGGATCAGAATTGGCATGACTGAATATGCCTTTTCGACATTGAGTTGGTCCTGCTTAGCCCGGACGATTCCTTCGAGGACCGGATTTACCGCCTCAAGGTGAGATGGGTTGGCGGCGAGATAAATCTTGGTCGAATTACCCGCATCATTGGTGAAGCGGCCTTGAGTTCCAAGGTGATACTTCACATCGCCAGTGCCGTGGACTGCGTTGTCGGCGTAATTGCCCTCAAACTCTTGGAAGATCTGGCCGTAAGACTTTCCAGCGATGTTAGCTAGAACGTTGAGGCGACCACGGTGTGGCATGCCGATGCAGACCTCTTCGAGACCAACTTCTGCCGACTCCGACAAGATGGCATCAAGCAGTGGAATCAGCGATTCGCCACCTTCGAGTGAGAAACGCTTCTGTCCAACGTACTTGGTCTGCAGGAACGATTCGAATGCTTCTGCGGAGTTGAGTTTGCGAAGGATGCGCAGTTGCTCTTCGCGAGGTGTGCGAGGCGCACCAACTTCAACGTGCTCTTGCATCCAGCGACGTTCTTCTGGATTCTCCATGTACATGTATTCAACACCGATGGTGCGGCAATACGAGTCGCGCAATATTCCGAGAATCTTGCGAAGCTTCATAAATGGCTTTCCACCGAAACCACCTGTAGCAAATTCACGATCAAGATCCCAGAGCGAAAGTCCGTGAGTCACGACATCAAGATCTGGATGGCTACGTTGCTTGTACTTCAGCGGATCGGTATCTGCCATCAAGTGACCGAAGGTGCGATAGGACTCGATCAACTTTTGTACGCGAGCGGTCTTGCTGATCTGATCATCTTTAGAGAATTGGAAATCAACAGCCCAACGAATTGGCTCGTATGGAATACGAAGCGCAGCAAAGATCTCGTCATAAAAACCATCTGCGCCGAGCAAAATCTCGTGGATCCGGCGAAGGAAATCACCGGACTGTGCGCCTTGAATGACGCGGTGGTCATAGGTGCTCGTCAGCGTAATTGTCTTAGAGATTGCAAGGTTGGTGAGGGTCTCTTCGCTTGCACCTTGGAACTCAGCTGGATAGTCCATTGCGCCAACGCCAAGGATGAGGCCCTGGCCTTGAACGAGGCGTGGAACTGAGTGAACGGTTCCGAGCGTTCCTGGATTGGTGAGCGAGACGGTGGTGCCTGCGTAATCTTCAACGGTCAACGTGCCGCCGCGTGCTTTACGTACGGTCTCTTCGTACGAAGCCCAGAATTGATCGAAATCGAGCGCTTCGCAACCCTTAATGGATGGAACAAGGAGCTGGCGCGATCCATCTGGCTTTGCGAGATCGATTGCAATTCCAAGGTTGATATGTTCCGGACGACCGAATGCAGGTTTGCCATCAATCTCGCCGTAGAAGGTGTTCATCTCCGGCATTGCGCGCATCGCCTTGATCATCGCGTAACCGATCAAGTGTGTGAATGAGACTTTGCCACCGCGACCACGTGCCAGGTGATTGTTAATTACGGTTCGGTTATCGATCATCAACTTTGCAGGAATTGCACGAACGCTTGTCGCTGTTGGAACAGTGAGCGAAGCCTCCATGCTCTGCACAACGCGAGCACTTACGCCGCGGATTGGTTCAAGAGTTGATGCACCAGGAGTTGCGAGAGTTGGAATGGGTTTAACAACGGGATCTGCTGGTGTCTGCACTGCAGATGTGCGTGGCGGAGTAACAACGTTCTGGGTCTGAGCCGGAACGGGAGCGGGAGAGTTGCTCGCTGGGGCAGATGGGGCAACCGGAGTGGTCGCGGCAACCGGCGAAACTTGAATAGCGGTCGGAACAGCGGGCGGAATAGTTGATGATGAAGATTTAGGAATAGGTGGTGTGCCAGCGCTTGGTTTAGTTGTTGCAGCTGTCGAAGCAGATGTTGCTGGTGTGTAATCCGCGAAGAAATCCCACCACGCTTTATCTACTGATGATGGATCTTGTTGGTATCGCTCATACATCTCATCGACTAGCCATTCGTTAGGTCCGAATGAGCCACCGAAATGATTGG
>CAIZGZ010000110.1 GCA_903932695.1 uncultured Actinomycetes bacterium
ACACCCATGGAACGCACACCCATGGAACGCACACCCATGGAACGCACACCCATGGAACGCACACCCATGGAACGCACACCCATGGAACGCACACCCATGGAACGCACACCCATGGAACATAAATCGCCAGAACGCTTACCGGACTTCGACAATGTGCTCTTACACGAGACTCCAAGCTGGATGCCTGGTGGTTATCCAACACAAACTCCGGATACCAACGATGGCCACGTACCAACCAACGATAGCCACGTACCAACCAACGATCGACCTGTCCCCACGAACGACCGCCCCTGGATACTCCCGGATAGCGGTGGCTACGAATGAGCACGCGCAAAGAGAAACGAAGTGATCTGGGAGCCCCAATAGCCACTGCGCTTATTGCAGCACTCTTGGCTGATCTCGTTCTGGGCTCGCTCACACTTGCGCTCCCATTCGCCACACTTGGAGCAGCTGTTCCGCTCTACTTGCGCAAGCGCCGAAGCGAAAAACAGAGAGCAGCACTCGCCACAATTTGGCCAGAACTTCTCGACCATATGATCTCGGGCCTTCGCTCCGGACTTTCGATCGCCGAAACGATGACATCTCTTGCTCGTCGTGGCCCAGAAATCTCACGCGCGATATTTCTCGAAGTCGAGGTGATGCTGCGCGAAGGTGGGGAGTTGCAGAGCGTTTTTGAATTACTCAAGCTCCGATTTAACGATCCGATTGCTGATCAGGTATGCGAAGTACTTGATTTCGCGAGAGGGACCGGAAGTAGGGATACAGCGCTCACGCTTCGAACCCTTGGAGACTTTATCCGAAGTGACATTGCAGTTCGAAGTGAGATTAGGGCAAAACTTGGTTGGGTAAAGAATTCCGCGATCGTTGCTGCGGTTGCACCTTGGATTTTGCTCGCGATTTTATCCGCCCAGCCTTCCACTATTGCGGCCTTCTCGACATCAACCGGGATTTTGATTTTGGTGGCAGGCGTGGCGCTCACGATTGTCGCCTACGTATGGATGAGTCATGTGGGTCGAATCCCCGAGATTCCGAGAATCTTTGCGGGCACGTCATGAAGCGTCCTGGCTGCTCGCGCTCTCAGCTGAACTTCGAAATGGTAGGGCAGACAAATGCCTAGATCCATCCTTGCGCTTATAGCGGTTGCACCGTTTGTCACAATTGCTGCGGTTCTGCTCTGGCATGAATTCCAAGTTGAAGTTGTTACGAGCGTTGGAGGCTTACGCCTTGCGGCAGCAACCAAGAAAAGTCGCAGAGAGATTGAACGGGAGTTTCCGATGGTGGTCGAACTCTTTGCAATCCTTTTGGGCGCAAATCTCAGCCCAGCCGTCGCGCTCCTGCGAATTAGCCAACGTTCACATGGGGAGTTCGCCGAAGTGTTGCAGGAGGCGGTGAGCGACATTCGGCACGGAGCCAATTTTTCCCAAGCACTTGAACTCTTGAGCACTCGGGTCGCTTCTCCCATGGTTCGTCGATTCTGCGACTCGTTAATGATTGCCGTCGAACGAGGCTCGCCACTGCTTGAAGTAGTGAATCGACAGGTTGCCGAGGTGCGTCAAGAGCAGAAGGTCGCACTGATTGAGGCGGCAGGGAAGGCAGAGATAGGACTGATGATTCCAGTTGTCTTTCTCATACTTCCGATCTCAGTTCTCTTCGCACTTTGGCCCTCGTATTTTTCGCTTGGACGAGCTGTTGGGTTGTAACGGGGAAAGAGTGGTAAATCGGAGAGAGTGGTAAATCGGAGAGAGTGGTAAATCGGAAAGAACGGTGAGTGGGAAAAAAATTTGATGACAAGTGATCGCAAAAATACCCATAGAGAGTGAGAGTTGAGATGAATACAGAGTTTTACACGTTGCTAGTGAAGGCGCGAATCGCGCTGGCAAATTTCACCCGCCAGGTGATCTCGGAAGAACGAGGGGATGTTCCTGGGTGGGTTCTCGTAGTTCTGATGACAACGGGACTTGTTACCGGAATTTGGACCTTAGCTGCTCCGGAGATCGAATCGATTTTGCGAACCTCGCTTGGCTCAATGAATGGAATTCGGTGAGTTCGAGATTAGATTGGCGTGCGAACTTCACTAATCTCCATGATCGGAATTCGGTGAACTTCTCGTCAAAAAGACCCAAGAGTTTCTCGCTATACGCATTTGTGCGGACGGTAGCATCCGAGCGGGGAAATGTAGAGAGCGCGCTAACAGTTATTCCATTGATGTTGCTCTTTCTTACGGTGTTGCAGTTAGGACTTGGGGTCTACGGTCGAATCACTATTGATCAAATGGTCCAGGGTGGGGTAGCGCGTCGAGCTATGGGGATCAACAACTCGCAGTCCCTCACGACCGAGGGATTTTTGAGTCATGCAAACCCAGCTGTCGGAATTACTGCTATTCCACTTCCCGGAGGAGGTGCACTTGATTTTGGTACTGCGACCAATGTAATTCCCTCAGTCACTCCGCTGCTTCCTGGGGGTGACCGCATCGCGAGTTCAGGTTTGGCTGTGCAGGAGTGAGCGAGGTTCGTCGAGATGGTGATGAAGGGTTCTGTGGCCGTTCGAGAGTGAGCGAGTGCGGCGGCGGCGCTCACACGTGCGGATTTCAGGCATTTCACCTCTATCAGGCAATTCATGGATTGGTAAGTAAGTTAAAGCGCGAAGCGCCTGAAAGCCTGAGGAATGAAACCGGAAGCGCAGTTGTCGAATTTCTCATTCTCGCACTCCCACTCTTTCTGCCGATCATCATCTACCTCTCGGCTTTACATGAAAGTTCAACGATAAGGAGTGATCTCAACACGCTCGCTCGCCAAGTTGCACGGGCATACGTCACAAGCAGTAGCTCAGATTTTGAGAGTGCCCGAGTAGATGCCGTTGTGAGTGCATTCGAAACACAGATGTTAAGACCGCAAGGCATTTTTGAAGTTCCGGAGGTCGTTATCAACTGCCAATCCACGCCATGTCTCACTCCCGATTCCAGAGTTGAGGCTGTTGTCACAATTGTGAAGCCGGCGTCGACGATGGCGGGGATCTTTAGGTTTCTTCAGCTTGCACCTGAGAGTTTTAGTGCGAGTGATACGCAGATTGTCGATTCGTGGCGATGAACGGAGGTGATCCAGTAGATAGGCATGATCGAGGTTCCGCCTCAGCCACAGCCCAAACACCAACCGGCATCCAAAAACCAACCAGGGCCGCACTCTCAACCCGTTCCCAAGCCACAACCGCACTCTCAACCCGTTCCCAAGCCACAACCGCACTCTCAACCCGGAATGTTTCTCGCTTACAAAATATCTCACGAGAGATTCTTGATGAAACCGGATCGCTTTCAATCCTGATCATCACTCTATTTCTCCTGATGTTGCTCTTCTCATTTCTTATCATCAATGTCTCCGA
>CAIZGZ010000111.1 GCA_903932695.1 uncultured Actinomycetes bacterium
CAGCACAGCTATTCCAGATCCAATCTTGAACGGACCTTCTGGCGTAACTCCTGCTCACGTTCTTGAGTTGCTCGCTTCAGGTTCAAAGGCACTTCCAACAGTTGCTGCCGGAACCGCTGCATCAAACAAGTTCTTGTCAGACTTCACTTCATACAACGCCGCTTCAATCAAGGCAATGGGTGCTGCATTTAACACCGGCTTTGACACAACAACATTCAACAGCTCAAGCAATCCATTGATCGCTGTTGGCAACGGTGCATATGTAGTTCAGTCAATCGACGCAAACCAGATCAAGCTTGTCGCGAACCCTAAGTACAACTCAGGTCCAGCACTTTCTGGCATCACAACGATGGTCATCAAGCAGGGTATCGCCGATGGTTCACCATCAGCTCAAGCTCTTGCAAACAAGGACATCGATGTTTACCAGGGTCAACCAACAGCTGACACAGTGGCTCAACTCCACGCAATCAGCGGTGTAACCGTCACCACAACTCCTTCACTCGCTTACGAGCACATCGAGTTGCGTGTCGCTTCATCAGATGGAACTCCGTACACAGGCCCATTCGCAATGTCAGGTGGACAGAAGGCTGCAGATTTGCGTCAAGCATTCTTGCTCGCTTATCCACGTGAAGACATCGTGAACAAGCTCATCAAGCCAATCAACCCATCAGCTCAAGTTTTGGGATCTACCTGGACACTTCCAGGAAACCCAAGCTACGCAACGGTTGCAGCTGAGAACAACTCAGTCGGCTACTCATCTGGCACACAGGCATCACGTACAGCTAAGGCACTTGCTTTGGTCAAGAAGTGGTACCCAACTGCAGGTAACGGAAGCACTCCAATCTCAATCAACCTTCTCTGGGGTTCACCAGGAAACACACGCCGTGCATCTGAAGCAGCTTTGATCATCGCTGCTGAAGCACAAGCTGGTTTCAAGGTAACAGCACCAGCAACAGCTGGTTGGGGTGGAAAGTTGGCATCATCAACATACGATGCTCACTTCTTCATCTTCGATCAGACTGCTGTCCCACAGGATGCTCAGGCATGCGGAACCTTCCAAACTGGAGCAGGTTCTAACTACACCGGTTACTCAAACGCTCGTGTAGATGCTGACTGCAAGAAGCTTCAAGCTAAGACACTTCTTCCTTCACAGGTTCGTGTTCTTCAGGTTGATGCAGAGCGTCAGATCAACTCTGATGCCTTCTTCCTTGGTATCTTCCAGAACCCAAGCGTGACTGCATACACCAACACCCTTTCAGGTGTTGCTCCTGCACCACTCTCACCAACACTCTTCTGGAACTTCTGGAAGTGGCACTTCTAAGTAATTAGAACCGCGAGGCCTGGCGACTTTCCATGTGAAAGTTTCCAGGCCTTCGCGCTAAGATAAGGACATAATCTCTTAAAGTGGTGGCGTCGATTTAGGTCGGCACCACCACTTTTTAAGTAACGAGGAGGCGCCAAGAAGTGTTGGCCTATATCGGTCGTCGTATCAGTATTCTGATCGTGATCTTGTTCGGATCGAGCTTTATCCTCTACAACCTCGCCGCTATTTCTGGCGACCCACTCGAAGGTCTGCGCGGAAGCACTGACCCCAAGGTCAAGGTAGAGATCAATGCGCTGATTCATCAGCTCCAGCTCAACGTTCCACCTCCTGCGCGTTACTTCATCTGGCTCAAGCATCTGCTCACCGGCAACCTCGGCCTTACTCGCAGTGGCAACCCGGTTGCGACTGAACTTGGCCAAGCAATTCCCATCACTATCCGCTTGATCTTCATGGCAACGCTGATCGCGGTTCTCCTGGGAATCGGTCTTGGTATCGTCTCTGCGCTACGTCAATATTCACGCTTTGACTACGCGATGACCTTCGTCTCATTCTTGTTGTACTCGCTCCCGATCTTCTGGGTCGCTGTATTGCTCAAGCAATATTTGGCAATTAGCTTTAACAATTTCTTGGGCACCGCAACAATTGCGCCAGCCTGGATCGCCGGGCTATCGATCATCAGTGGCTTCTTCTGGGCAGCGGTGATCAGCGGTGATCGCAAGCGCGTCTTCTCGATCTTTGGGATCGCCGGCGCGGCAACTGCGGTTGTCTTAACCTTTCTCTCACTTACCAAGTGGTTCGCTCATCCAGGTCTTGGCCCAGTGATGATCGCAGCGATGGGCGTCGGTATCGCTTACGCAGTGACCTTCTTGTCGACCGGACTTGGCAACAAAGCTGCTCGCAACGCTTCACTCAGTGTGATCGCAGTTGGCGTCTTGCTCTACTTCCCAACCCAGTGGTTCTTCAATAAATATCCCGGCCCACTCACCGTCTTCTTGATGGCCTGTGTGACTATTGCGGTAGCGATTGGACTTGGTTTCTTCTTTGCTCAAGAAGATCGCCGTCCAGTTATCCGCACTAGCGTCATTACATCGATCTTGATGGGTGTCATCATTTTGATCGACAAGCTCATGAAGACCTGGGTTCCGTACATCAATACGGATGCGATCAACAATCGACCAATCCCAACTATTGGCGAGTCGAACTCACTTCTTAACTCGAGCAATTTCTGGTTCTCGTTGCTCGATATCTTGCTGCACGTCTTCTTGCCTACGATTGCGCTGACCTTGATCTCATTTGCAACGTATGTCCGCTACTCACGTGGAACCCTGCTTGAGGTGATGAATCAGGATTACATCCGCACCGCTCGCGCAAAGGGTCTCACCGAGCGCACCGTGATCATGCGCCATGCATTCCGTAATACCTTGATTCCGTTGACCACAATCGTCGTTGTGGATTTTGCTGGAATTATCGGTGGCGCGATCATCACAGAACGCGTCTTTGGTTGGCAGGGAATGGGCACCTTGTTCAATAACGCCATCACAAACTTCGACCTCACTTTGTTGATGGGCGTCTTCTTTGTGACTTCGAGTTTGGCCGTTCTTGCAAACTTGGCTGCAGATCTTTTGTATTCGTATCTTGATCCTCGAATTCGGGTGGTAAGCAAATGAGCGTCTTCTCCAAATTTAAGCGTCACTCCAACATGGAGGAGTCAACCGAAGTCGATATCTTCAATAAGGAGACCGAAGGCCTAAGCCAAGGCCAGATTGTTCGTCGTCGTTTCTTACGTCACCGCGGCGCGATCATCTCGTTGGTTGTGCTCTCGAGCATTCTGCTCTTTGTCTTCTCGGCCCTTGATTTCAAGCTCGGTCCGCTGAAGTACCGCGGCTGGTGGAAGTATGGCTACACCGAACAACCAAACCTGCGTACCGAAGGCTGCCCACAGTTCCTCTCGGGCTGTCCAACACTCAGCATTAACCCATTCTCCAAATCATTTGGATTGGGAGATCACCCATTCGGACAAGATGACATCGGTCGTGATTACTTCGCCCTTGTTATGCGCGGCGCGCAGCGTTCGATTTTGGTGATGTTCATCATCGGTCTCGTTGGTGGATTCATCGGAACCATCATTGGTGCGATCTCTGGCTTCTACCGTGGCCGCGTCGATGCCGTCTTGATGCGTTTTACCGACTTCATCATCACCATCCCATCGCTCATCATCGGTTCGGTGATCGGCTTCCACTTCGGAAATCTCGGCGCGACCTTCTTAGCGCTCTATCTCGGACTCTTTGCCTGGACCGGACTTTCACGCCTCGTTCGCGGTGAGTTCCTCTCACTACGCGAGCGTGAGTTTGTCGATGCAGCCCGCGTCGCTGGCGCGAGTGATCGACGCATTATCTTCAAGCACATCTTGCCTAATGCCGTGGGTGTCATCATTGTTTCAGTCACACTCATCATGTCTGGTGCAATCTTGCTCGAGACCGGTTTGAGTTACCTTGGATTTGGTGTCGTCTCACCAGATGTCTCACTGGGACTCCTGATCAGCCAATATCAAGATTCTTTCACCACACGACCATGGCTCTTCTGGTATCCCGGAATCTTTATCATCGTGATCGCGCTCTGCGTGAACTTCATTGGTGATGGATTGCGCGACGCCTTTGACCCACGTCAACGTCGTCGCATCTCTCGCAAAGAGCGGGCGCAGGCACGTCAGGTCTCTCGCGCTGAAAAGAGCGCTAGTTAATGAAGATTGATCAGAATTGCGAGCAGAACACTCGCGCTACCCAGAAAGAGTGGGAGCAGGGTGCGGTGATGGCTGCTGCTGCGTTGGCTCACGACGGGGTGCTTGGCATGCTCTGCCTGCCAGAGACCAGCGATATGAACGCAGGCGCCGCTATCGGATTTGGGGGAGCGAGCTGGACGGATAAATCCGCTCTCGCCACCCTTGATGCCGCGCATCTCTGTTTCATGAACGCTACGAGCGCGATGGCGGCCCGGAGCTGGAGCTCCGTACGCATGAATCGTTCTGGTTCCAGAAGTAATACTCATGCACCAGCGAGCATCGATCTCATCGATCTCATCCCAAGTAATGAAATCGCTACTCAAGGGATTGATGACATCAATGCCGTCAGAGCTAAAGCGGACCAAGGGTCGGACGAAAGTCGCGTAGTTGGCGGCGCTGATCGCAGCGACCACCAATCCCGTCGTCGCAATATTTCTGGCGCCACCTTGCACAAAACTCGACCAGAGGTAGAAGCCGCAGAAAAGTTCTACAACTCCCGCAAAGAAGAAGTTTCCTCGAGCGCGGAACGTTTCACTTCCTTTGATCTCTTTCACAGCACCATCTTCCCACAAGTCAGTGAGGTACTTTCATGAGCGAGCCAGTATTACGCGTCAAAGATTTCACCGTTGAGTTCTGGGTCGATGGCACCTGGTATCCAGCTGCGGTTGATATGAACTTCGACCTGCATCCCGGTAAGACGCTTGCGATTGTTGG
>CAIZGZ010000112.1 GCA_903932695.1 uncultured Actinomycetes bacterium
ATCAATGAATCGGCGAATGCGGCACCCAGATCGGCCTCAATGAGTGTTGTACGTAGCTCATCCCAATCAGCCGAGCTGGTAGCAACTGCGCTACGAAGCTTGCTAAATATCTTCGAGAAGAGTGCCACGGTTATCGCAGAGCGGTGTTAATTATCCTCAGCGTCACGAAGACGCTGCGAGATAACTTCTGAGACACCATCGCCACGCATGGTGACGCCATAGAGCGCATCAGCAATCTCCATGGTGCGCTTCTGGTGGGTAATGATGATCAACTGGGACTTCTCGCGAAGTTCTTCGAAGACGCCAAGGAGTCGACCGAGGTTGGTGTCATCAAGGGCTGCTTCAACTTCGTCCATGACGTAGAACGGACTTGGGCGCGCCTTGAAGATGGCAACGAGCATGGCAACTGCAACGAGCGAACGCTCACCACCGGAGAGCAAGGAGAGACGCTTAACGCGCTTTCCTGGTGGACGCGCTTCGACATCGACGCCGGTGAGCATCATGTTGCTCGGATCGGTCAGAATCAAACGTCCCTCACCGCCTGGGAAGAGGCGAGCAAAGATCGACTTGAACTCACGTTCGGTATCGCGGTAAGCCTGGGCAAAGATCTCAACGACCTTGTCATCGACTTCCTTGATGATGTCGAGCAGATCCTTCTTTGTCTTTTTGAGATCTTCAAGCTGCTCTGCCAGATAACGCAACCGCTCTTCGTGCGCGTTGTACTCCTCGAGCGCCAAAGGGTTGATCTTGCCCAGCATCGTCAAACCGCGCTCAGCCTGAGCCAATCGCTTCTCTTGCTGATCGCGACGATATGGAATGAGATCACCCGGAATGAAGTTACCTTCCTCATCTTCGATGAGAGTTGGAACATCATTCTCTGGTCCGTATTCGCTGACTAGGGTCGAGACATCGATTCCCAATTCTTCTACTGCGCGAGTCTCAAGTTGTTCAATACGCATCCGTTGTTCGGCGCGAGCGATCTCATCTTGGTGGACGCTTGAGGTCAGCTGTTCAAGTTCCGTTGTGAGTTCGCGAATACGACCGCGTACTGAGAGCGTCTCGCCCTCACGATCGGCGCGCGCAGCTTCTAGCCGTTCGCGTTCGGCAAGCGCCTTCGCAATCGTGACTTCGATTTGAATCAGAGCTTCGTAAGCGCAATCGGCAATCTCTTGCGCAGCCTTTGCTGCAACCGCACGTTGCTCCATGCGGGCAATAGCCTTCACCGCATTGTCGCGTTCGGTCTGTGCAGCTACCTCTAGGGCGCGAGCACGAGCTCCGATGGCCGCAACCCGCTCTTCTAGTGTTCGGAGTTCAAGACGTGAGTCAACTTGGGTTGTACGAAGATTAGCTACCTTAGCTCGCAACTCTTCACGGAGTGACGTGTCAGGCTCCTGCGGAAGAACGGTTGATTCGAATTGCGAAATCGCACTTGAGAGATCGTTCTCATCATGAGTGCGTTGCTCAGTCGCAGCCGAGATCGAAGCAGCAAGGCGATCGAGTTCTGCTTGTGCGCTCTTCACATTCTGCCCGGCAACCGCCATCTGTTCGGCAAGGCCAGACATCTTGGCATCTGACTCATTGAGTCCGGCCAACGCTAAGTCATGAGCTTTTTGAGCAACTTCAAGTGCGCTCTGTGCTGCAGCCAGTTCGAATTTCAATTGATCGCAGACCGCGACCGTGCTGTCGAGTTCCTGGCGGGTTCGCTCAATAAGAGATGAGATTTCGATAGCGCTATTTGAGCCAGCAGATCCACCGCGAACGCGGTTACGGCTCACGAGATCACCATCTTGGGTAACGGCAATGATTGTTGGGTGTGCATCGACAACGCGTCGGGCCTCATCGAGATCACTCACTGCGACGATTCCAGCTAGGAGAGCTTGGATCATCGGTGCAAGGCCATCGGAGGTAATCAAGGATGCGAGCGGCTCAAGTCCATCTGGTGTTGAACGTGACTGACTAAATTCGCCATCGACTACCAAGAGTTCAGATTGTCCAGCTGCTTCTGACTTCAGCATTCCCAACGCGTGGACTGCGGTTGAGAGATCTGAGACAACGATCGATTCGGCTAATGGCCCAAGCGCTGCAGCAACCGCAGCTTCCCAGCCCGCCTTGACCGAAATGAGGGCGGAGAGTCGGCCACGACTGCTCGCGCCGCCTCGTCCCTCCAAAATCGCAGCTCCACCATCACGGTGCAGGAGTGACTCTTCGAGTGCGCTCAAACGTGCCGTGAGGCCGGCACGATCGCGACCTGCGCTCTGTTCTTTTTCTAGGAGTTCGGCATAGCGAGAAGAGAGAGTTTCAAGTTCACTCTTTGCCTTCTCGTAGACCGAATCCAATTCTGGTTCAAAACGATCGACGCCAGCGATCTCAGCTTCGAGCTCGGCAAAGGTAGTACGAAACGCTGCAAGCCGGGTTGCTGCCTCTTCGCGAGCGGCGTTAAGACGAGCAAGTTCTGCATCAGTAGCATCGATACGAGAGCGAAGTCCGTTGATATGTCCTTCTTGACGCGCGGTACCTTCACGTTGGTCAGAGATGGCTCGAAGCGAAGCCGATACTCGACTCTCCTCTTGTTGCAACTCACCTTCACTGCTTCGCAGTTCTTGTGAAATCTCTTCTAGCTTCGACTTAGCAGCTTCAACGCTCGCCGCCTGCTCCTGCTCTTCGGCGCGGAGTGTAAGCGCTTCGGCATCCATGCTCTCTGGATCGCGACCATTAGCTCGCGCCTCATCACGCTCTTCCGATAAGAATCGAGCACGCTCAGAGGAGAGGGATTGAATGCCGCGAAATTTTTCGCGTTGGGCGCTGAGACGATAGAAATTCTCTTGAGCGCTGACAAGAAGTGGATTTTCTTGAAGTGAGATTGTGTCGAGCTCTACTTCACGAGCACGAGCGACATTGAGTTCTGTCTCGACGATATCTCGACGACCGCGAAGTGAAGTTTCATCAGCGACTTCCGTAGCAAATGTGCCACGAAGTGTGATGAGGTCATCTGCCAGCAGACGCAACCGCGCATCGCGCGCATCTGATTGAATAATGGAAGCTTTACGAGCGACCTCTGCCTGCTTACCAAGTGGTTTGAGTTGGCGACGAAGTTCGACGGTTAAATCTTGGATACGGGCAAGATTGCCTTGCATGGAATCTAATTTACGAAGCGCTTTCTCTTTGCGCTTACGATGCTTAAGGACGCCTGCGGCCTCCTCAATAAATGCTCGTCGCTCTTCAGGGTTAGCAAGCAAGATCGCATCGAGTTGGCCTTGACCAACGATAACGTGCATCTCTCGGCCAATACCGCTATCGCTCAGTAGCTCTTGGATATCTAGAAGTCGAGTTGTTTCGCCATTGAGTTGATACTCACTCGTGCCGTTACGAAAGAGGATACGTGTGATGGTGACTTCGGTGAAGTCGATGGGAAGCACGCCATCGCTATTATCAATGGTGACCGAGACTTCTGCGCGACCAAGTGGAGCTCTGCCAGAAGTGCCGGCAAAGATAACATCTTCCATCTTGCCGCCGCGAAGTGATTTCGCGCCCTGCTCACCCATGACCCAAGAGAGCGCATCGACAACGTTTGATTTTCCGGAGCCATTTGGACCCACCACGCAGGTGATTCCCTCTTCGAGAAGCAGGGTCGTCGAGGAGGCGAAGGATTTAAATCCTTTGAGGGTCATGCTCTTCAAATACACGGGGTTAACCTATCTAAAAAGGCGCGAGAACTTGAAAAAGATGGCGCATCATGACGAGCGCAAACCCTGCAGGAGTGATTGAGAGTTTTGCCGGGTGAGCGACAGTGGCTGGCTAGTGGCTGCGTAACTGCGCTAGTGCAAGGCGAGCTGCGGTCTGTTCTGCTTCCCGCTTGCTCTTACCGGTACCGATCGGGAACTTCTCCCCCGAGATCACTGCCTGTGCCGTGAAACTCTTATTGTGATCTGGGCCCGATTGGGTGATCTCATACTCTGGGGCACTTTTACCCAGGGCTGCTGACAACTCTTGCAGCGCGCTCTTAGTATCGATTCCGCCACCGTGTGCGATCGCATCATCGAGTACAGGTGTAAACCATTCGAGGAGTTTTCGCTTTGTATCAACAAGTCCATGTTCTAAGTAGATAGCTCCGATGAGCGCTTCAAAAGAATCAGCGAGCATCGAGTTTTTATCACGGCCACCAGTGGTCTCTTCACCCTTGCCGATACGCAAGTAAGCACCAAGATCTAATGTGCGAGCAAGATCAGCGAGTGCTTTGGTATTGACCACGCTTGAGCGAAGCGGTGAGAGTTTACTCTCGGCCATCTCTGGAAAGCGGAGATAGAGCTCTTCGGTGATCACTAAGCCCAGCACGCTATCGCCAAGAAATTCCAAGCGTTCGTTCGTGGGTAGCCCACCAGACTCATAAGCAAAGGAGCGGTGAGTGAGAGCTAGTTCAAGCAACTGCGCCGATACCGAGATGCCTAAGCGCTCGGAAAGGCCAGTAAACAGATCAGACCTCTAGAACCTGGCGGCGGTTGTAGGTACCGCAGGTTGGGCAAGCTGTGTGCTGAAGCTTTGGTTGTTGGCACTGACCACAAAGAGTTGTTGCTGCAGGAGTTGTCTTCCATGAACTACGACGTGAGCGTGTGCGTGAACGCGACATCTTTCGCTTTGGGACTGGCATGGTTTCACTCCTAGGTCTTCGTGAGTACAGCAAAATTCTTATTTACTGCAAGAGGAAAAGTATCCCCCAAATGGCCAAAATAGTAAAAACGAGGGTGATCATGGGGCTGCTCAGGCAGAGGGATCCGACCAGTTTTCCAGGCCGGCCCAACGGATATCGGTAGCTTGGTGCTCATGGTCATCGGGCAAATCCGCCCACTTCTGGCCACAGCCAGGGCAGAGCCCCTCGCAATCCTCACTGCAAAGCGGGTTGATCGGCATATTGAGGACGACGGCATCGATGATGGGGGCTTCGAGATCGATTAAATCTCCCACCATCCAGAGCTCCTCATCCTCCTCGCCAACCTCAATCTCAGCCTGAGGGGCTCGACCTTGCCCCTTCTTGCCTACATTTCGTGGATCAATCTCGTAGTTATAGAGCTCTGCGAAACTCTCATCGACATCAAAACTGACCGGTTCGAGGCAGCGCGTGCACTCCCCGACCGCTTCGGCCCGCACTTCGCCAGAGACGAGAACACCTTCGGCAACCGCTTGGAGTTTGAGATCGATATAGATCGGCTCGTTCGCGCCAATCGCCAAGAGCGCGATTCCCACCTGTTCGTGCTCATCGATTGTGATCTCATATTCGCGCATCTCGCCAGCACGTCGCGGAAGATCGTGGGCGTTGAAGATAAAACTAGTCATGAGAATCCTATTCAGGCAGATCGGAGAGCTGTGAGAGAACGTGCTTATCTTCCACGCCAGAGAGTTTGTCGCGACCACGTTGGACCACGTCGAGCGTCTTATTAAGAATTACTTCAAGCGTTGCGAGACGAGAATCAATGTAGGACTCGATCTCTTCGCGTTCTACTCGAGCTTGGTTTTGAACTTCGGTCAGAATCCGATTCGCTTCTGCGCGAGCGGCGCTCACAATTTCAGTCTGCTCGACCATGCGCGCAACTTCTTCTCGCGCGTGAGCAATTAACCCATCGGCGGTCGCACGTGCTTCATCCAAAATGAGATCTCGTGATGTCATGATCTCTTGCGCAGTACGTAAATCGCCAGGCAATGATCCTTTTGCGTAGTCGAGAATCTCTAGCAGCTCACCGCGATGGAGAACACAACTTGCTGAAAGTGGAACGCTGCGGGCTTCTTCGACCATGGTGATTGCGCTCTGCAATCGATCGATGACTTCAATCCCTGCGGCGCTGCTTGACTGTGAATCCATCTGCTCGTTCTCGCTTTCCTTCTCATCTAGCTTTTATCTAGCATGAATCTAGTTTCATCTAGTTTTTCTGGCTGCGACCTAGCCTTGATTGACCCGGGTAGATTTTACCAAAGCCAGGCGTTCGCGAAGCCGCCCGACAAGAGGTTCTGGAATATAACTAGAGACATCGCCATCGTAACTCGCGATCTCTTTCACAAGCGATGAAGAGAGGAAGGAGTGTGCTGGCGCTGTCGACATGAAGAGCGTCTCGATACCCTTAAGCTGAAGATTGATCTGAGACATCTGGAGTTCATAGTCGAAGTCGGTAACGGCACGAAGCCCCTTCACAATGACCGGGATCTCATTGGTCTCGCAATAATCCACAAGTAGGCCCGACCAGGAGTCGACCTTCACATTCTTATATCCCGCTGTGACCTCACGAATCATCTCCATCCGCTCTTCAACGGTAAAAAGCGAGGACTTGGTTTGATTGACGAGCACGGCGATCACGACTTCATCAAAGAGTCTGCTCGCTCGCTCAATAATGTCGAGATGTCCAAAGGTGATGGGATCGAAAGATCCGGGGCATACGACTCTATTCACGGTAAAACGCTAGCAGAGTAGCCGCCGTAGAAGATACTTCCCTGTCCATATGAACGCACTTTCTCGAGCTGCAGTGGTTCTGGCCAGGTAAATGCTTCACCCTTGGTTTCGCGCTCAATCGCGATCAGGCCTCGTGGGTCGAGAATCTCTCGATCGATAAGCATCTGTAGGAGTTCTGTCACTTCCTCGTTACTTACTCCATAGGGAGGATCCATAAAAATGATGTCGTATCTTTTGCCGCTCTCATGACGTGCATGGTCGGACTCAAGAAAGCGAAGGGCTTCCATGTGGAAGACTCGATATTTTCCGGCGGCGTTTTTGACGAGCTGATAATTTGAAATCGCCAGACTGCCAGTGTCGCCATCTGCTTCGACCGCGTGAACTATCGCTGCGCCTCGCGAGTAAGCCTCAACTCCTACGGCGCCACTTCCGGCAAAGAGATCGAGAAAGGTTAGCCCCTCAAGCCCACCAAGCGAGCCAAAAGAAGATTCAAGTGAAGAGAAGAGTCCTTCGCGAGCTCGATCTGAGGTAGGGCGAACCCGGGTATCGGCTGGTGAGAGCAGCGTCTTACCTTTTGCACTGCCGGCAATAATTCTCATCGTAATTCTCTCTTCTCTTCATTGCTTCTCATACCTGACTCGAATCAGCCTTTATCCATAAATGAACTGGTCTCTTCGGTTGCAAGTTTGCTTACTGCGCTAGCTAATTGTGGCATCTTTTGAAGTTCTGGATCATCCTGAATTAATTCCAACGCAACCGAGCGTGCCTTTTCAATGAGTGGTTCATCTCGCAAGACCCGAAGCAGGCGAAGGTGAGATTTCACACCGGATTGACTCTTGCCAAGCACATCTCCCTCGCTTCGTTGCTCAAGATCGATACGCGATAATTCAAAACCATCAAGCGTTCCTGCAACTGCGTGCAGACGTTCCATGGCTGGGCTCTCTTCAGCAGAACGTGATACCAAGAGACAAAGGCCAGGTACTCCACCACGACCAACACGTCCGCGCAGCTGATGGAGTTGTGAAACGCCGAATCGATCGGCTTCCATGATCACCATCATCGACGCATTAGGGACATCTACACCAACTTCGATCACCGTTGTTGCGACGAGGACATCAATCTCACCTTGTGCGAAGGCGCTCATCGTCGCATCTTTAAGCTCTGCGCTCTGCCTGCCGTGAAGTGGCGCAACTTTCAGACCACTCAGTGACCCCAGCGCTAATTGCGGTGCAAGCTCCTCAACGCTCGCCATCGGTTCGCTCTTCGCCGCTTCATCCGAATCCTCGGGGTTCTGTCCATCCATCATGCGAGCAATTTCGCGATCGCGTTCGGTCATGCCGGACGGTTCCACTTCACTGGCACTAATGCGAGGAGCCACGATGTAGACC
>CAIZGZ010000113.1 GCA_903932695.1 uncultured Actinomycetes bacterium
GATCACACCAGCTGGATCCATAATCTCAACAATCGCATCAGCGATTTGAGTGGTGAGACGCTCTTGCACTTGAGGGCGACGCGCATAGAGATCAACCAATCGCGCTAACTTTGAGATTCCGGTGATGCGCCCGCTCTCACCAGGGATGTAACCAATATGTGCCACTCCATGAAATGGCGTGAGATGGTGTTCGCAATGTGAAAAGACTTCGATATCACGAACGATGACGAGTTCTCTATGTCCAATATCAAAAGTTGTTGTAAGAATCTCTTCCGGTGATTGCCAGAGTCCTTCGAAATTTTCCGCAAGCGCGCGTGCTACGCGAGCCGGAGTATCGCGTAATCCATCACGATCTGGATCTTCGCCGATAGCAAGAAGCAACTCTGTTACCGCCTTCTCGGCACGCGCTTGATCAAATGGCGTGCGAGCCCGACCATCATGGGGACCCATGCTGATCGGATTCACATCGGACATTTGTTATGCCTCTTCTGACTCAGCCGTAGGTGCAGCTTTTGGCTTTGGCGCAGCCTTCTTACGAGGAGCGCGAGGCTTCTTTGCTGGGGTTGGCGCATCGCCTTCCTTGAGCTCGGTCAAGGATTGTGGTTTTGCTGCTGCAAGTGCAACCGGTGGCAACTCTGATGGTGTCCGAGTTGCAGAGCCAGTCCATGCTGGACGCTCGGCGACTTTGATGACCTTCGCAAAAATGCGATCAATATCATCCTTGAGAAGTGTTTCGCGCTCGAGCAGTTCCACAACGAGCTGATCCAAGATTGCTCGATTCGCGACCAAGATATCGAAAGCCTCTTGATGAGCGCCTTCGATGAAGTTGCGAATCTCGGCATCCACCACGCTCGCGACGCTCTCGGAGTAATCGCGTTGATGGCCATAATCGCGGCCCAAGAATGGCTCACTTTCGCTGATTCCCAGCTTGATGGCGCCGATCTTCTCGGTCATACCGAATTGGGTAACCATGGCCCGTGCCAGGTTGGTCGCCTTCTCGATGTCGTTAGAGGCACCAGTGGTTGGATCATGGAAGACCAACTCTTCAGCGGCACGACCGCCAAGTGAGTACGCAAGCTGATCAAGCATCTGGCTGCGAGTGGTCGCATAGCGATCTTCATCGGGAACAATCATGGTGTAGCCGAGCGCGCGACCACGAGGCATGATCGTGATCTTATGTACTGGATCAGTATGTGGAAGCGCAAATGCAACGAGCGCGTGTCCGCCTTCGTGATACGCAGTGATGCGACGCTCTTCTTCTGTCATCAGATGGGATTTACGTTGTGGTCCCGCCATGACACGATCGATCGCTTCATCGAGTGCAAGATTGGTAATTACCTTCGCATTTTCGCGGGCGGTAAGAAGCGCTGCCTCATTCAATACGTTCGCAAGATCGGCACCAGTAAATCCTGGTGTGCGCTTTGCAAATGCTTCCAGATCTACGCTCTTAGCAAGCGGCTTTCCTTTTGCATGTACCTGAAGAATTGCAGTACGTCCCTTGAGATCTGGGCGGTCTACTGGAATCTGTCGATCAAATCGGCCTGGACGTAACAGCGCAGGATCGAGAACGTCAGGTCGGTTGGTTGCCGCGATCAAGATAACTTGGCCGTTAGCTTCAAACCCATCCATCTCAACCAACAACTGATTGAGCGTCTGTTCGCGCTCATCGTTTCCGCCGCCTAATCCGGCGCCGCGTTGGCGACCGACGGCATCAATTTCATCAAGGAAGATAATTGCGGGGGCATTTGCCTTTGCTTGGGCGAAGAGATCACGAACTCGCGATGCGCCAACGCCAACAAACATCTCAACAAACTCTGAACCAGAGATGGTGTAGAACGGAACCTTTGCTTCGCCTGCTACGGCACGAGCAAGAAGCGTCTTACCTGTTCCCGGCGGACCGTAGAGAAGTACGCCTTTAGGAATCTTGGCGCCGATATCTTGATACTTCTTGGGATCGGCTAGGAAGTCCTTGATTTCGCGAAGTTCTGC
>CAIZGZ010000114.1 GCA_903932695.1 uncultured Actinomycetes bacterium
CATCCCTTTGTACCTGGTGTTCCAGTTGGGCAAGTCACCTGGGTAGACCACACCACATCCACACTGACCCAGACTGGTGATGTAAAGACGTACGCGAATCTGCAAGATCTTGGAATCGTTGCAGTTATTCTCAGCGCACCCGCCACCGCACCGGCGACTCCATTGGTTCCTACACCGCAGCCAACCGTTACGGTCTATGTAACGCAGGCTCCCGCTCCGGTGACTACTCCGGGTGCAAGCCCAAGTGCGGCTTCGAGTGCAACAACGCCAGCTCCTCGCCCAACCCCTAAGCCTTCGAAGAGTAAGTAGTCGCGTGTGAGCATCCCACGAACACTCACCTCACTCGGCTTCTTCTTCGTTCTCTTTGCACTGCAAGAGTCGGTAATCTCACTGATTCATTTCCCCATCGCTGGTTTCTCGCTCTATCTCGCTATCGCAATTGCGCTGATCGCTCTTGAGGACCATAACGGTTCGATTGTGATGGGCTTTCTTGCGGGCTTTGTCCTCGACCTCTCACCGACCTCAAACGCACCATTTGGTCAGTGGGCTCTCATTCTTACCTTGGTGGGCTATATCTTTTCGGCCAACAAAGAATCCATCTCCGATCTGACGGCATCACCGCTGACATTTGTCCTCTTTGTAGCTTTTGGCGTTACAACCGCGCTTGTTACCTACCTGCTCTTTGGCGAGTTACTTGGCGAGGGCAACGGCACTTTCAAGCGAGATCTCATCGTTATTTTTGCCAACGCCTTCTGGACCGTTATTTTTACTCCGATCTTCTTGCCAGCTCTTAATCTCTTTCATCGGGCCTCACTTACCTCGAGGGAGCGTTAATGAACAATCGCTCCCGTCTCAATCTCTTTGTGATCGAGGTTCTCGTTGCTACATTGATGCTGGCGATGCTCGGTCGGTTGTTCTATCTGCAGGTTGCTGACGGCCTGGTCTACAAGAACGCGGCGCTCAGCATTCAAAGTCGCGACATCGTGACACCAGCGGTTCGCGGCGCGATTGTCGATGACACGGGTCTGCCCATCGCGATGGATCGTCCTGGCGTAGTTATTAGCGTCAATCGGAGCGTCATCGACAAGATGCCAGATAAGGGAGTAGCTGTACTCCAGCGAGTCGCGGCCCTACTGGGTAAGCAATATTCGGATGTCTATGTTGCAACACGGATCTGCGGAGAGTTGCCGCTCGGTTCACGAACCGGCTGCTGGAATGGAACGCTGTATCAGCCAATCCCACTCACCAAAGAGGCGACCACCGCGCAAGCACTCAAGATTTTAGAGAACGCCGATCAATTCCCGGGCATCCAAGCGACTCCGGTTCCGATTCGAAGCTATCCATCGCTTGCGGGCGAGAATGCTGCTCACTTGCTTGGCTATGTTGGTTCGGTCACCAGCACCGATATCGCAAATAACGGCTCGCAGTACTATCAAAACGAGACGATCGGTAAGACCGGTCTTGAGTATCAATACAACCAATATCTGCAGGGCTTGCCGGGAATTAAGACTGTGATCGTTGATCGAACCAACAACATTACGAGCATCTCAAAGAACAGTGATCCGACGCCGGGCGATAATCTGGTGACAAATATCAGCGCTAAGTTGCAAGCCGCTACCGAAAAGGCGCTGGCAGCGAGCGTGCTCAACGCTCGGGCTCAAGGAAATACTGCGGATTCAGGTGCGGCGATCGTGATGGATGTCCATACCGGCCACGTCCTGGCGCTGGCTTCATATCCGACGTATGACCCAAATATGTGGCAGAAGGGTCTGACCGTCGCACAGGCCGCCTCCCTCTTCAGCCCGGCCGATGGCGTCCCAGCACTTTCGCGTGCAACCGATGGTGAATACGCACCCGCCTCAACTTTTAAAGCGCTCTCTGTCGTCGCTGCTGCGAAAGCCGGCTACAACCTCAATTCAAATTATTACTGCCCCTACTCACTCAAAATTGGTAATCAAGAGTTCCACAACGATGACACATCCGTGCAGGGAACTTTTAGCCTTCAACACGCAATCGCGGTCTCATGCGACACAATCTGGTACCAAATTGGTTATGACCAATGGGTGAAAGATGGTGGCCTGACGCCTCATAACAATCCAAACGATTTCTTCTTCAACAACGCACGAGGCTTTGGCGTAGGCGTTCCAACTGGAATCGACCTGCCATCAGAGGCATCTGGTCGCTTGCCAGATCGCGC
>CAIZGZ010000115.1 GCA_903932695.1 uncultured Actinomycetes bacterium
CTTCATCTCTGGCAATTGGCTGATCTACGTCTGGGGAGTCAACCACGGACATGTTGTTGAATGCGCCCTCGGGTATTACATCAATCCACTCGTCATTGTTCTCTTTGGCGTGCTCCTTCTCAAAGAGAAGATGCGCAAACTGCAATGGGTAGCGGTTGGAATCGCAGCCGTCGGCGTGGTCGTTTTAGCAGCGGATTACGGGCATTTCCCGTGGATCGCCTTAGCGATCACTATTTCATGGGGCTCCTATGGATTAGTAAAAAAGCAGTTAGGGCTAGGCGCGCTTGAAGGACTTGCTCTTGAGACGTTCTTATCTGCTATTCCTTATGGCGCTTACTTGATCTACTTGGGACACAAGGGAACTGGCCAGTTCGGTCACCATCCAAAGTTGACGCTACTTCTGATGGGCGCTGGTGTTGTTACAGCGGTACCGCTCTTACTTTTCAACGGATCCGTTAATCGTCTGCCATATTCAGTGATTGGCCTGATGCAATACATCACACCTACTGTTCAATTCTTGATTGGTGTCTTTAAAGACCACGAGAAGATGACGACTGGGCGTTGGTTAGGATTTGGAATCGTCTGGGTAGCTCTTGCTGCACTTGGAGCTGATCTCTTGCAATCAAGCCGTTCTAGTGACGATAACCTCGCAGAGCTCGATTAACGCGCGCTTAGCCGCGTTATCGGGAAGCCCAGCAATCTCTCCTTGTGCCTGAGCGGCATAATTATTAAGTAGCTCTTTTGCTTGAGCCAGAGCAGGATGCGCGCGAAGCGCAACCAGAGTCTGCTCAACAACTGCCTCATCTTTAATGGGCGCAGAAAGTATCGCTTTGAGCTCTGCATCTTCTGGCTTATCTGAAGTCAAGATAAAGAGCGTGACGAGGGTCGGAACTCCTTCGCGAAGATCGGTACCTGGCGTCTTGCCTGATTCGGTCGACTCACTCTCGATATCGATCACATCATCGGCGAGCTGGAATACGACTCCGATCTTCTCACCAAAAGCGGTAAGCGCTTCGATCTCTGCTGTTGGAGCGCCGGCCAACATCGCACCGAGTCGAGCAGATGTCGCAATCAGCGAACCAGTCTTATCGGCCACGACCTTGAGGTAGTGATCGAGCAACGAAAGTCCACTGGTAGAACCTTGCGTCTCGCTAATCTGACCGATGACCAGGCGCTCGAAGGTACGTGCTTGAAGGCGCACCGCCTCGGGGCCTAAGTCAGCTAAGAGATCTGACGCTTTTGCAAAGAGATAATCGCCGGTCAAAATCGCAACGGTGTTGCCCCAACGTTCGTTGGCGCTCTCTACTCCGCGGCGAAGCGGCGCTTCATCCATCACATCATCGTGATAGAGCGTGGCGAGGTGAGTCAGTTCTACAACTACCGCTGCCTCAATAATTCCATCCGCTTTCGGATCTCCGAATTGTGCGCCAAGAAGTGCGAGCAATGGACGCAGACGTTTGCCGCCTGCTGTAACAAGATGGCGTGAAGTTTCAATGACTAATGGATAGTCGCCCTGAATCTGTTCGAGTAGCTTCTCTTCGACTCGCTTCATATCGCGCTTAAGCGAGAGCTCAAGGCCGAGATCGATTTTAGGAATTCCAAATGCCATTTAAGCTGCTGCCTTTACGGCAGTATGAATTGCCACAATTCCAAATGTGAGATTGCTCCACGTCGATTCTTTCCAACCAGCAGCGCTTACCTTTTCGGCTAGCTCGGATTGGGTAGGCCAAGCCTGAATGCTCTGGGCAAGATAGATATAGGCATCTGGATTAGATGAGAGCTTGCGAGCAATCTTGGGCAAGGTCGCCATCAGATACTTCATGTAGATATTTCTAAAAACTTTATTTGTTGGGTGTGAGAATTCAACGATCACCAATCGACCACCAGGCTTGGTCACCCGTAGCGCTTCGCGCAGCGCCTTATCTACATCATTGGTGTTGCGAAGACCAAAGGAGATTGTGGTGAGATCAAAGGTATCTGCTTCGAACGGGATGTTGAGTGCATCACCAAGTGTGAAGTGGAGATCAGGATGACGCTTGCGGCCGGCTTCGAGCATTCCGGCTGAGAAATCTAACGGGAAGAGTTCTGCGCCAGCATCAGCGAGCGGACGGCTTGAAGCACCAGTGCCGGCAGCGAGATCAAGGATCTTCATTCCTGGAACGGGAGCGATAACTTTGGTAGCAGCTTTGCGCCAACGCTTTGTCTGACCCAGACTCAGCAGATCATTCATGATGTCGTAACGACGCGCGACCCCATCGAACATCGCAGAGACTTCCTGCGGCTTTTTATTAAGATCGGCTGACTTACTCACGCGTACA
The DNA here is from genome assembly GCA_903932695.1 of uncultured Actinomycetes bacterium. Taxonomy (GTDB): domain Bacteria; phylum Actinomycetota; class Actinomycetes; order Nanopelagicales; family Nanopelagicaceae; genus PALSA-747. The sequence continues at coordinate 2,319 of CAIZGZ010000115.1, forward strand.
TTCTTTCGATAGTAGGCTTTAATAACAACTTGAAAAGGTTTAAAGGAGCAGAAATGTCGATCACATCACAGGCCACATTACGCGGAGCTGTCTTTACCCGCCCAACAGCGCTCACACAGAGTGCGCTTGTTCTTGGTGGAACCGCATTTCTCGCCGCTATGGCTCAGATCTCAATTCCAGTTCCTGGCTCACCAGTGCCTGTTACTGGCCAGACGCTTGGCGCACTTCTTCTCGCTAGCGCATATGGCGCAGGCCTTGGTCTGACTACTTTTGCGACATATCTCCTCGTCGGTATCGCTGGCGCTCCATTCTTTGCCAATGGCACACACGGTTGGGCTCGTCTTGCTGGCGCAACTGGTGGTTACCTCGTCGGCATGTTGTTGGCGACTGCGTTAACCGGATGGCTTGCAAGTCGTAAGTGGGATCGCAAGCTTCAAACATCGGTCATCACAATGCTCGCAGGTGAAGTCGTGATCTTTGCTTCTGGTTTGATCTGGCTAGAGCACGCAACCGGAGCGAGCTTCAGCAAGCTCCTTGCGATGGGCTTCACACCTTTTATCTTTGGTGAAGCAATCAAGATTGCGATCGCCAGCACATCACTCCCACTGATCTGGAAGTTCTTGCCAACGCGCGCAAAAAATTAATACCGCTAATATTGAGGAATGAAGATCACAACCGAGTTACTCGGTGATCATCCTGAATTAACCGCAATCGATTGCGGGCTGCCTATCACCGCTTCGTGGATTCGTGGCGGCGAAGGATTTATCGGCTTTGGTACTTACCGCTCCCACACCGTCACCGGTGCCAAGCGATTCACCGATGCACAAGCATGGTGGCGCGAACAACTCTCCCAA
>CAIZGZ010000116.1 GCA_903932695.1 uncultured Actinomycetes bacterium
AGGCATTACCGGCTTTGCTGGGATTGTTGGTGCGACCGGCTTTGTTGGTAGAGCAGGGAGTGCTGCAATAGCTGCGGCACGTGCTGAGGTTGCAGCAGTCACTGCTGACTGACGGGCGGTGAGAGCGGCGCTCTTAACTGCAGCGGTGGGTGTACCGGCAGTTGCGCTTTGGTAGGCGGTGCGCGCAGCATCCATAGCTGTGGTGAAAGTCTGATTGATGGTGACTCGGGCTGCATGGTCGGCCTTAGCAGCTGTCTGATATGCAGCGACTGCCGCCTTATAGGTAGCAAATGCTTGGGTACGTGCGCTCTGCCATGCAGCGAGATCACTTCGATATTGAACCATCGCGGCTTTGTAGGCGGCATCGGCAGCCTTCTTGGCTGCGTTGGCGGCTGCGTTTGCTCCGGCCTTTGGCGATGCGACTGGAGTAGCACCGGTTGTTGTGGTTGCTGTAGGTGCTGGGGTCGTTGTGGCGGTATCAGCGAAAGCCGATGGCACAACGAGAAGTGATGCTGATAGAGCGAGCCCTGCGATTACTGCATTTCCGGTTCTTTTCATGTCTTAACCATGGCCCATGACTTTGTGAGAACCTTGTGAACGGGCTGTCAGAAGCTTGCTGGTTATGGCTTACGTGGGGGACTCTGACTAGAGTTACCGAATATGAGCGCGGGCCGGGTTTTAGTCGTCGATGACGAGGCCGGCATCCGCGAGTTAATTAAAGATGTGCTCAGCCTCGAGAAGTACGACATTGTTACTGCGGCCGATGGGCTAGAGGCGCTTAACGCCCTTCGCAAAGCAAGCTTCGATCTGATCATCCTTGATATCACGATGCCAAAGCTCGACGGTTTATCGCTGCTCGAGAAGATTCGAGGCGAGAACGATCAGACTCCTGCGCTGCTCTTGAGCGCTCGGAACAATCGTGATGATGTGACGGCAGGACTTCGATTAGGCGCAGATGACTATGTCACGAAGCCGTTTGGAATCGAGGAGTTAGTACTTCGAGTACGAGCGATTCTGCGCCGCACCCGTACAGAAGGTGTCGTAGAGAATCTGCGCTGCGGTCCGATCTCGATTGATATCGATGCCCACCAAGTGAAGTTTGAAGACGAAGTCATTGAATTATCGCCCACCGAGTTCTCGCTCCTGGAATTCCTTATCGAGCGCAAGAACAAAGTAGTTACCAAAGAGACGTTGCTCGAAGGCGTCTGGGGAATCGACTTCGAAAATAATTCGACCGTGGTGGAAACCTATATCTCCTACCTTCGCAAGAAATTGCACATTAATAATTTCGAGGGTATTAAGACAGTACGAGGAATTGGCTTTCAGATTGTAGATAAAGAGTGAAGCTACTTATTCGCCTCAATCTCTTTTTGATTATCCTTCTCACCGCATCATCAAGCGCAATTGGGTACTTCGCCATCGAGCGATATCAAGCGGACCAGATCTCCAGATTAGACCAATCACTTGCGAGCAAAGTCCAGGCCTTGAGTGTCAGGGGTCAAGATCCACTCACCACCGTGCAGTATCTGGCTCAAGTATCAGCGATCCCGTTGACTGCCGCTTATCTCACCAACACCAATAACTTCGTGATTCTGACCGATCTCGGTACCGACTTTGAGCAGACTCCCACCACACCCGAAATCATTGCTGGACTGACCCGTCCAATAAGCATCACGGGCGACCTTCGAATGCGCAGTCTTGATCTACCCGATGGCGAATACATCTTGTTGGCTGAGTCGACGGCCGAGATAAAGCTGAGCGTCCATACGCTCGCCAAACAACTTGTCGGCTTCATTCTTGCCGTGGATCTCATCGGAATCTTCATCGCTTTTATCTTCTTCCGTAATGACAACAAGTTGAGCGAACTCAATCGCAAGCTCAATGAACAACAACTCGTCATGCAGGAATTTATGGGCGATGCCTCACATGAGCTACGCACACCGCTCACCGTAATTAAAGGGTATGTGGAGCTGGCTAAGCGGAGTTCATCGCTCGAAGAGAGCAGCAACTTCTTGGTTAAGACCGATGGCGAGATGCTTCGGATGGAGTCGCTGAT
>CAIZGZ010000117.1 GCA_903932695.1 uncultured Actinomycetes bacterium
CGAGCTACGCCATTGATGTAGGCAGCGAAAATAAGTCCTGTTGCTGTACCAGGACCGATGGTCGAAAGACCAAAGCCCACGATGCTGAGTGTGCCTTTCATGTTACTTCCCTTCAACTATTGACCGAGCCGGTGCTTGGCCAAACCTATTTTTCTCCGTATGGAGACCCGTTCGGGTTAGTGCTCGTCGGCGAGTGCGCCGGCGATATAGAGAGCCGCAAGCAACGTAAAGATATATGCCTGAAGCGCTTCAATACCCATCTCAAAGAAGCTCAATCCGATCGCAAGACCGAAGGAGAGCACGCTAAAGAGCTTCACAAATGCCGCGCTCTTGAGCATGTACTGACCGCCAAGGGTGAAGAGCAGTAGCAACAAGTGACCCGCGAACATATTTCCGAAGAGACGCATTGCGAGCGTCAATGGTCGGACTGCGAAGAAGGTAAGAAATTCAACCGGTGCCAAGATCACGTAGATCGGCTTTGGTACGCCTGGCATAAAGCACATCTCTTTGAGATAGCGGCCAAGGCCCTTCTTCTTAATCGCTACATAGTGATAGACGATATAGACGAAGATGGTGATCGAAACTGGGAAACCAATATGGGACATGGTCGGGAATTGCATAAATGGCACAACACCGAACAAGTTATTAGTCAAGATAAAGGTAAAGACCGCAAAGAGGAATGGTGTGAAGCGCTGGAAATCTTCACCGATGACATCCTGGCCGATTGAATTGCGGACAAAGCCGTAGATCGCTTCACCAGCGAATTGCAGACGAGATGGAACTACCGCTGCTTTGCGAGATGAGAGAGTGAAAAATGCTGTGATGATGATGACCGAGAAGAGGAGCAACATGACCGGCTTGGTAGCCAAGATCGAGCTTCCAAATGCTGGGTTGTAAAAGAAGTCGCTGCTGCTCGGCGGCACGAATGCTGGCTGAGCCATATTCAACGTGTGATGTAGCGCGAGCGACAAGTTGCAACTCCATAACGTTCATCAGTGGCAAGCGCTGGCGCGAGCCGTGAGGGTTAAAGACGCCTTACCTTAAAGGTAAGTGGGGATGGCTGGCAAACGCTCGCCGTCCCGAATTTCTAGGTGGTTGGACCGCCCGGCAGGCGTGGATCGGGCTTATTGAGGTCATCTTTGATGAAGCGAACCCAGATGAGATAAAAGCCACTTCCCATTCCCACAATCAGGCCAATCAGAGTCCAATAGCCGGTCTTGAGGTAGTGGTCAGCGGCAAAGCCAGCCCCACCCCAGAAGCCCAGAGCGGCAATGAGGTACGAAGTGATGGTCCAGAAGGCACCATCTTCGGCGGAGTTGCCAGCCATTGCAGGTTACTTCTTCTCCGGCAGCGGCATCTGCATCCGAAGTTTGAAGAAGGCGCGGATCTCTCCCCCAAGCCAGGCGATGATGACCGCGATCGCCACGGCGCCAAAGCAGGTGCGGTTGAGGGTTTTGGCGCTGACGTTAATGAGTACGAGCAGGAAGATCGCGCCGAGCACCAAGATCTTGATGAAGTACGAGAGCATCGCCAGAACCATCACAGTTGTGGGATCCATCTTCTCTGACGCCTTTGAGACCAAGAGATGTACTGCAAAGAAAATCACAACAACAACCTGGGCAAGCAAGGCACCATAAAAACCGGCGAGACCTTTTGCGGCAGTCGATGCAATTAATCCAACGAGGCCAACAGCCAGTGCCGGAACGATCGCACCTTTACCGAGCTTCGCTTCGATACCAGCACTGCTCGACATATTACTCACGGCTAGTCACGCCCAAATCGTAACCAGGCAAGATAGAGCGACGAGCCAAGACCAAGGACGAGACCTCCGTAGGTGAAGTAGCTGTGCTTGCCGATCCAGTGATCAATTCCATAACCGATCGCTCCCCAGACTACGAGTCCGGCGACGAGATAAGCCAAGATCGACCAGAGCGCACGTTCGTTATTACGTCGTTGCATCATGACGCAGAGGATACGCCAACTCCTTGCGCACGCATAGTTCTCTGAGTTCTACGCGTGAGAATGATGAGATAAATCGAGAGCGAGCCGATCAGCGCGCCAAGCAATACTGCGATCCAGAGCGGTTCAAATGCCGCCGCCACTGTTGGCATCGCAAACATCGCGGTCCAGAGATAGAGAATGAAGGTCGCTCGACGTTGTGAATTACCCATGCGGAGCAGGCGATGGTGCAGGTGTTCACGATCAGCCGAAAATGGTGAGCGTCCAGCACGAAGGCGACGAACGATCGCCATCCCGAGATCAAGGAGCGGGATAGCTAAAACGGTAAAGGGCAGGATGAGTGGAACGATGGTGGAGCGCTGGCTCTGGTTCGAAATCGCATTGATATCGATCTGTCCGGTGAGAGTGATTGCAGATGCCGCTAAGAGCAGACCAAGCAACATGGCCCCAGAATCGCCCATAAAGATCTTCGCTGGATAGAAGTTATGTGCCAAAAATCCTAGACACATACCGATCACCATCATGGTGATCAGCGATGGTGCACCAGCGCGATTAAAACCATTGTTGACCGCGAGGATGTACGAGAAGATAAAGAATGCAGATGCACAGATTGCGACAATTCCGGTTGCTAAGCCATCCAAGCCATCGACAAAGTTCACTGCATTGATTACCAGCATGACAAAAATAACGGTAAGAAGTTGGCCGATATTTGTTGGGAGAGTCAAGATGCCATTGATCGGCAACCACAAAATTTGAACTCCATGCAAGAGGAGAATTCCACCAGCAAGTGCCTGCCCGGCAAATTTCGTGAGCGCATCAAGATCGAACCGGTCATCGATTGCACCTAAGAGCATCACGAACGTTCCTGCTTCAAAGATGCCGAGCGTCTCCCCCGTCATTCCCGAATTGATCAGCGGAAGGTGGCCGACAATCAAAAAGGTAATTGCCATCGCTAACCACATTGCGATTCCGCCCCAACGGGGTGTGATCGTTGTGTGGACATCGCGCGAGCGCAGCTGCACAAAGGCGCCAGATTTGAGAGCGAAGTCGCGAATAAATGGCGTCACTAAGTAACACAGGATTGCGGCAAGCGCTCCCGTTACTAAATATTCGCGCATTTTTCCGAGCGGGTACTAGCGTGGATAGACAGGAAATTGTGCAGTGAGGGCGTGTACATCGGCTGCAATCTCTGCCGCCTTTGTTGGCTCGCCACCGTCTTTAATCGCACGTGCAATCAACGATGCAATCTGCTTCATCTCTCCGACGCCCATTCCCTGGGTTGTGGTCGCAGCCGAACCTACGCGGATACCGCTGGTGACAGCTGGAGTCTCTGGATCGTAAGGAATTGCATTCTTGTTGAGTGTGATTCCTGAGAGGCCGCAACGCTCATCCGCGATCTTTCCGGTGACACCGGTGGAGCGGATATCGATCAATGCAAGGTGGGTCTGGGTACCACCAGAGACCGCGCGCATTCCTTCGGCTTCAAGACCTGAAGCGAGCGCTTGAGCATTGGTGATGACGTTCTTGGCGTAAGCCTGGTAAGCCGGCTGAGCGGCTTCTTTGAGTGCGATCGCCTTTCCGGCAACTGCGCTCATGATCGGTCCGCCCTGAATTCCTGGGAAGACCGCCTTGTCGATTGCAGCAGCATGTTCGGCCTTCGAAAGGATCATTCCACCGCGTGGACCACGCAAGACTTTATGGGTAGTGAAGGAGACGACATCTGCATACGGAACTGGCGATGGGATCGCCTTACCGGCGACGAGACCAATGAAGTGAGCAGCATCTACCCACATGATCGCGCCAACTTCATCACAGATTGCACGGACCTTTTCGAAGTCGATCAAGCTCGGATAGGCCGTTGCGCCTGTGCAGATCATGCGCGGTGAGTTCTTGATCGCAAGATCACGTAGCTCGTCGTAGTCGATTAATTCATTATCTGCACGAACTCCGTAGGAGACGATGTTGAACCACTTGCCGGAGAAATTTACTTTCGAACCATGTGTGAGGTGTCCGCCGTGAGGGAGAGACATCGCAAGGACGGTATCGCCCGGCTTCGTGAATGCTTGATAGACCGCGATATTTGCACTCGCACCGGAGTGAGGCTGCAAGTTGGCGTGCTCAGCGCCGAAGAGTTCCTTTGCGCGAGCGATACCAATCTCTTCAACCTTGTCGACCTCTTCGCAGCCACCGTAGTAGCGCTTACCTGGATATCCCTCTGCATACTTATTAGAGAGCGTTGAGCCCAACGCTGCTAGAACAGAAGGTGAGGTGAAGTTCTCGCTGGCGATGAGTTGGAGATTTTTGCGCTGGCGATCGAGCTCGGTGAGGAGCAGCGCTGCAATATCTGGATCTTGGGCGGTTAACGCGTCGAAATCAGGGCCATAGAAGGTTTCGCTCATGGGCAAACCCTATTATGAGGAGGGCTACTTTGGCTCCACGGCGCTGATGCTCGGCACCAACTCTTGAATTTCAAGCAGGGTGATGGCGCCTTCGCGGAAGAGTTCGATGCCCGAGCCGCCACCAATTGCGGTGCGGCGCAGGACGGTCGAGATGGGGCCTTCGGGGAGCAAACCCTCGTCGACAAAGAGGCCAATCTCAGAGGCCATCGCCGGTACGGCATTGAGCTCGCGAGAGGGTGCACTGCCTGCCAAAGCAGCGCTAGCGGCTGCGAGCGGACCGCTGCGCTTTAAGAGCGCGAGAATAAATTCGCGATTAGGGATGCGCAGGGCAAATTCGGCCAAGCGGCGCTCATCTCCCAAGTTCCAACTGAGTGCGCTTTGCGGGGCCAACTGCATCGTAAGCAACCCTGGCCAGAACTTCTCGGCGATCAACTGAAGATCAGAGTCGAAATCTTGGGCGAGGCCGCTTACCGCTGAGACATTTCCGACCATCACTTGAGCGGCAGTACCCGGCTTATCGCCGCGTAGCTGATGGATCCGCTCCACTGCTGTGGGATTAAATGCATCGCAGAGGTACATGTAGGCGTGTTCGGCTGCGACCACAATCACCTCGCCCTGAAGGAGGCAGACAAGTGCACGATCAATCGCAGCAGGAGTTACCCCACTTGTGAGCTCTAATATTTCACTCATTACGCACCTAACACTTCATCGATTCGTTTCTTAACATCAGCGTCAACCATTGCGTGGATGATTGTTCCATCTTCTGAGTAATTTTCCGAGAGGATCTCGCCACGATTATGGATGGTCGAGACCAAGTCACCGCGGCTAAATGGGATCGTGACCGAAATTTCAACGCGTGGTCGAGGAAGGGCGCTCTCAATCGCTTTCTGTAACGTTGCCAGACCAAAGCCAGTGCGGGCCGAGAATGCGTACGCATTGGACTCTTCTCGAAGGATCTGCATCAAGACTTCCGGAGCAGCAATATCGGCCTTGTTGACCGCGATGATCTCCAAAATATCTCCACCGCCAAGTTCATTGATGACCTGTCGGACAGCGGTGATCTGACCGCGCGGATCAGGATCAGAGCCATCAACAACATGCACAATCACATCTGCGGCGGCGACTTCTTCGAGCGTTGATTTAAATGCTTCAACGAGTTGGTGCGGTAGGTGCCTAACGAATCCCACGGTGTCGGCCAAGGTATAGACCCGACCATCGCTGGCAGTAACTTTGCGAACGGTTGGATCGAGCGTAGCGAAGAGGGCGTTCTCAACGAGTACTCCTGCACCAGTGATTCGATTCATCAACGAGGACTTACCGGCATTGGTGTAACCAGCGATGGCAACAGCTGGAATATTGTTCTTGGTTCGCTCTTGACGCTTGGTGTCGCGCGCAACCTTCATCTCTTTAATCTCTTTGCGGAGCTTCGCCATCTTGTCATTGATCCGACGACGATCGGTCTCGATCTTGGTCTCGCCAGGTCCGCGGCCGCCAATTCCACCAGCCTGACGAGAGAGCGAATCACCCCAACCACGAAGTCTCGGGAGCATATAACTCATCTGCGCCAGCTCTACTTGGGCTTTACCCTCACGAGATTTAGCATGTTGAGCGAAGATATCGAGAATGAGTGCGGTGCGATCGATCACCTTCACCTTAAGTTTTGATTCCAAAGAGCGAAGTTGTGCTGGTGATAACTCACCGTCACAGACCACGGTATCGGCGCCGGTTGCGATGACCGATTGTCGTACCTCTTCGACCTTGCCCGAACCAATGTAGGTCGATGGATCGGCGCGGTCACGTCGTTGGATGAAACCTTCCATCACCTGCGAACCCGCAGTCTCGGCAAGTGCCGCTAACTCCTTCATGGAGTTCTCAACTTCGGTTGCGCTTCCGGTTGTCCAGACGCCGACGAGAACTACTTTCTCAAGGCGAAGCTGGCGATATTCGGCATCGTTAACATCTTGCAGCTCTGTGGAGAGCCCGGAAACTCGTCGAAGCGCCTGTCGATCTTGGAGATCTTGTTGATTAGCTTCGTCGAACTCTGCTTGAGTGTTTTCGGCGTCGAACTCCGCCGCCGCAATCGCGCTCTCGCGAAGAAGTTGATCGATGTCGAGATCTAGCGGTTGGCGTTCTTCTCTCTCATCACTCACAAATATTTATCCAGATCGTAATCTTTCACCAGTACTGCAGGTCCGATCAGAGTTGCATTGCTATGTGGATCGGTCTCCACAACCAGGCGACCGCCCGGTGGGTTGATGACCCAACGAGATGGAAGCTTGCCACTGTTACGAAGTGTTGCTGCGAGTGCGACCGCACATGTTCCGGTGCCACAAGATTGGGTCTCACCGACGCCGCGCTCGTAGACGCGCATAGCAAGCTCACCGTTCTCGAGAAATTTCACAAATTCAACATTAACGCCATCGGGATAATCGCCATCAACCTCTGGCGCTTTGGTGAGATCGAGCGAAGCTAGATCATCGACAAATACAACAGCATGTGGGTTTCCTACACTGATATGAGTTGCTGGCCACGATTGAACTCCGACCGTCACCGTGACATCGTCATAGACCTCTTCTACCCCGCCTAAATTGATCGAGATATCTGCATCGGCTGGTACCGAGAGATACTTCATGCCAGCGCGGGTATTGATCGCAAAGATACCTTCGGGTTGATGGCCGCGTTCTACAAGATAGCGAGCCATCACGCGCGCACCGTTGCCACACATCTCGGCGAGCGAACCGTCCTGATTGCGATAATCCATAAACCATTTACCATCACGCTTGGTAATGCGAATAAAGCCATCTGCACCGATGCCGGTGGTGCGATCACAGATTCGCGCTATCTGCTCTGGTGAGAGTTCGTGCTCATCGGTCGGGTCAAAGGTCAGCACAAAATCATTGTGGGTCCCATGTCCGTATGTCCCGATCACTGGCTTAGCTCCTTCATTACTTCTGAAATGACTTCTGTAAATCTTGCTTAATAAACTCTAGCCGTTGCGCGTGGCTCTGGTCGGCTGAAATCCAGGTAATTCTGGGATCGCGGGTAAACCAGGTCTCTTGTCTGCGAGCATATTGGCGAGTTCCCAACTTGGTCAGATCTTTTGCTTGGGAATCGGAGAGGTGGCCTTCGGCCATCGCGATAATCTGTGAATAGCCAAGCGCGGCTTTCGCCGTCTTTCCGGCCAACAGCCCACCTTTAACCAACTCGGCTACCTCACGAACAAAGCCTCGTTCCCACATCTTCTCTACCCGATAGTCGATCCGTTCATCGAGTGTGGAGCGATCGAGCGATAGCCCATATTGACGCGCATCTGGATAACGCGTGGAATCTTCGCGGGGCAAATTTGCGGTAAAGGGTTTGCCGGTAATCTCAATAACTTCGAGAGCACGAACTACTCGACGAACATTCTCTTTGGGAATCGCTACCGCTGCAGCTGGATCGAGCTGCGCTAAGCGCTGATGCATCGCTTCTCCCCCGATCACCTCCGCCTCTTGGGTTAACTTCTCACGGACTGCTGGATCGGTCTCGGGAAAATTAAGATCATCCAAGATCGCTTTGATATAAAAGCCAGTTCCACCCACAACAATGACCGGAATCTGATCAGCTAATAACTCATCGATCTTCGTTCGAGCCAAATCTTGATACCAAGCGACGGTGACATCGGTATCAACATCGACCACATCCAGTAGGTGGTGGGTAACCCCCTTACGCTCCTCAAGAGTGAGCTTGGCGGTACCAATATCCATCCCGCGATAGAGCTGCATCGAATCTGCATTGACGATCTGCCCGCCAATTTCATTGGCAAGATCAACGGCGAGATCACTTTTGCCGGTGGCGGTTGCGCCAGCGATAACAATGAGCGTCATGAACCACTCAATAGCTTGAGCGCTTTAAGAGTGGGCATGCCTAACATCAATGGCGTTGGTCCGCTCTCTTTGGTTCGGGCATCAAAGGCATCACCGCCACGAGTAGCTCTTACGGATTGAAGCGAGCCCACCATGAAATTGGGCGAAGCGCTTTCGATGGTGATGGTTGCGAAATCGCCGGGGCGAATCCCTTCGGCCTCGAAGTGCACCAATCGGAAATCAGGGGTTCGACCGTTGAGCCGAGAGCGCGATTGATCGTGGCGACCTTCATGATCGCTGACTAATAGTTCGTAACTCTTACCTACCGAAGCCTGATTAATCTCACCGGAGAGCTCTTGTTGTAGCGAGTGAAGCGCGGCATACCTCTGTGCAACGAGATCGGCTGGGATCTGATCGGGCATCGTCGCAGCTGGCGTGCCTGGTCGTTTTGAGTACTGGAAGGTGTATGCAGCGGTGAATCGCGCTTGGCGCACCACATCGAGCGTGGCTTGGAAATCTTCATCGCTCTCGCCCGGGAAGCCGACGATGATGTCGGTAGTAATTCCGGCGTCAGGCATCGCGGAGCGAACTTTTTCAATGATGCCAAGATATCGATCGCTTCGATAAGAGCGACGCATTGCCTGCAAAACTTTATCTGAGCCGGATTGAAGCGGCATATGTAGGTGAGGCATCACCTTCTCTGAACTCGCCATGGCATCGATGACATCATCGGTGAAGTCACGTGGATGTGGCGACATAAATCTGATTCGCTCTAAGCCATCGATCTTTGCGCTCTCACGAAGCAAGGTTGCGAAGGCGCCGCGATCTCCAAAATCAACTCCATATGCATTGACGTTTTGGCCGAGCAGGGTGACTTCAACGACGCCTTGATCGACAACTGCGCGGACCTCATCCAAGATCTCATGCATAGGGCGATCTTTCTCGACGCCGCGAAGTGATGGAACGATGCAGAAGGTGCACGTGTTGTTGCATCCAACCGAGACCGATACCCATGCACTAAACGCGGAGTGGCGACGTACTGGCAAAGTCGAGGGAAAGTGCTCGAGCGATTCTTTAATCTCTACTTGTGACTCTTCTTCGATGCGGGCGCGCTCAAGGAGTGCTGGGAGTGAACCAACATTGTGAGTTCCAAAGACAACATCAACATATGGCGCTCTTTGAAGAATAGAGTCCTGATCTTTCTGGGCCATGCACCCGCCCACCGCAATCTGAAAACCGGGGTTGAGTTTTTTCAGCGGCGCGAGAAAGCTGAGATTTCCATAGAGTTTGTTATCGGCATTCTCTCGAACTGCGCAGGTATTAAAGACGACGAGATCTGGCTGAGTATCGGCCAGCGCCGGGGTGTAACCAGCGTTAAGCAAAAGCCCTGTGATTCGTTCGGAATCGTGGACATTCATCTGACAGCCATAGGTCTCCACGACAAATGTCCGTGACTGGGTCGGCAGGCTCATCCCCTCATCTTAGAAGAGTTAGGAGGCGAGTAATTCCTTCATGATCCGCTGGGTCAGGCTGTGGCCAAAGCCTTTGCGTGCCAGGACGGAGTGGACACGGCGGTAGATCACTTCTTCATCGAGATGCGCACAGGAGCGGTATTTACGTTCGGCCAAGGTGTAGGCCATCTGGTACTCGGTATC
>CAIZGZ010000118.1 GCA_903932695.1 uncultured Actinomycetes bacterium
CATTGAGTTTGGCTTGCCTTCGCGAATTCCGAGTGCAGCAGCTACTGCGTGTTCTTTGATTGCTTCGTGTGCGACTTCGCGGCCCACACCAGCCTTGACGGCTGCGACCAAGATCTTGGTGCTCGCGAGGAATGGCAAGAATCGAACTAACTCTGCGTTGATGACTTCAGGGAATGCACCGAACTCCATCAGCACCGTCATAAATGTCTCAAGCAGACCATCGATCGCATAAAAGGCATCGGGCAGCGCAACGCGACGAATAACGCTGCACGCGACATCGCCTTCGTTCCATTGGTCGCCTGAGATCTCGCCGACCATGGAGGCGTAGCCGCGGATGATCACTGAGAGTCCATTTACCCGCTCGCACGAACGAGTATTCATCTTATGCGGCATGGCAGATGAACCAACCTGGCCAGCTTTAAATCCTTCGGTAACGAGCTCTGCGCCAGCCATCAATCGGATCGATGTAGCGAGCGACGATGGTGCTGCTGCGATCTGCACCAAAGTTGTGACGACATCGAAATCAAAGGAGCGTGGGTAGATCTGCCCCGTTGAATCAAGGACGCGATCAAAGCCAAGATGGCGAGCGATCTCTTTCTCTAGTTGCGCATGCGCTGCGCTTGATCCTAGGAGATCGACCGAATCTTGTGCTGTTCCGACCGGACCTTTAATTCCGCGAATCGGATAGCGCTCAATGAGTTGTTCGAGTCGCTCGTATGCAAAGAGCAATTCTTCGGCAGCAGATGCAAAACGCTTACCAAGGGTCGTCACTTGCGCGGCAACATTGTGTGAACGGCCCGCGATTGGTTGCTCTGCATATTGCGCTGCGCGATCTGCGAGCAAGACGAGTGATGCTACGACGCGATCTCGTACCAAGAGCAAGCCATCGCGAATCTGCATCGCCTCAACATTTTCGGTGAGATCGCGCGAAGTCATTCCGGCGTGGATCGACTCGTATCCAGCAAGATCGTTGAACTCTTCGATTCGGGCTTTCACATCGTGGCGCGTGACTTTTTCGCGAGCATCGATCGATGCTAAATCGACGGTATTGATCACACTTTCGTAAGCCTTGATGACATCGGCTGGGATTGGGTGACCAAGTCCAGATTGAGCACGCATCACAGCGATCCATAGCTTGCGCTCTTGGATAATTTTAGAAGTTGGGCTCCAGATATCTCTCATCTGTGACGATGCGTAACGATTAGCTAGAACGCTCATCTTTATTTCTCCCCTGATTGAGATGCAGATTGTGATGCTGTGAGTGCAATATCTTTTCGATAGTGACTGCCGCGCAATGTGATGCCAGAAATCACTTCGTAGGCCTTCGAACGAGCCGCAGCCAAATCTTTACCCATTCCAGTAACGGTTAAGACCCGGCCACCAGAAGAGTGCAAGATCCCATCGCGCATCGTGGTACCCGCATGGAAAATATATGTATCTTCGATGATGTGTGAGCGATCAACGCCGGTAATCGGTTCGCCGAGCTGTGGTGATTCTGGATAGCCCTCAGAAGCTAAAACAACGGTGACTGCGGCATCCTCTGACCATTCAAGAGTGGTGCCCTCAAGTCCATGTGTGGCAGCGCGATAGAGCAGTTGGGCTAGCGGGGTCTTGAGTCGTGGCAGAAGTACTTCGGTCTCAGGATCTCCGAATCGAGCATTAAATTCAATGACTCGAATCCCCTGTGATGTCAGCGCAAGTCCGGCATACAGCAACCCAACGAAAGGCGTATTACGTGCGTTCATCTCGGCAATCGTTGGCTGCAAAACTGTACGAAGCGTCTGCTCGACGATATCGACTGGAGCCCATGGCAACGGTGAGTAAGCACCCATGCCACCGGTGTTTAAACCGAGATCGCCATCGTATGCGCGCTTGAAATCTTGAGCTGGCTGCATTGCAACAATATTTTTTCCATCGGAGATGCCGAAGAGCGATACTTCTGGGCCATCGAGATACTCTTCAATAACAACTCGTGGCGATAGCAGCGCATGAGCTAACGCTTCTGCGCGATCGGTGGTAACGACGACGCCTTTGCCCGCAGCAAGTCCATCGTGCTTGACCACATACGGAATTCCGTCGCGCGTAAATGCATCAAGCGCGCTCTCTATCTCTGCTTGATTAATGCAGGTGAAACTCTTTGCAGTGGGAACACCGGCATCGCGCATTACCTGCTTTGCAAAATCTTTTGAACCTTCAAGTTGGGCTGCTGCCTGTGATGGACCAAAACAGGCAATCTTCGCTTTGGCTAGTGCATCTGCTAATCCATTGACCAATGGTTTCTCTGGTCCAATGACAACGAGATCGATATCGAGTTGTGCCGCAAGAGTCACTACGGCGTCATTGTTATAGGTGTCGATCTGATGGCAGATCGCGATCTGTGCGATTCCAGGATTGCCTGGAGCAACATGCAGAGCTTCTAGCTGCGGGTCTTCGATGAGAGCCGCGGCAAGTGCATGCTCGCGACCCCCAGACCCGATCAGCAGAACTCTCAAATGAGGTCCGTTACGACGATGGTCTCATCTCGGCCGGGGCCGACTCCGATTGCGCTCATCGGTGCACCAGAGATCTCCTCGAGGAATTTCACATATGCACGAGCGTTCGCCGGCAGATCTTCGATCTTTCGGGCGCCGGAGATATCTTCGGTCCAGCCTGGTAGATACTCATAAATAGGCTTGGCGTGATGGAAATCAGATTGCGATGAAGGTAGCTCTTCAACGCGCTTGCCGTCGATCTCATAGGCGACGCAGACTGGAATCTGCTCCCAGCCGGTGAGAACGTCGAGCTTGGTGAGGAAGAAATCGGTGAGACCGTTAACGCGGACCGCATAGCGCGCGATCGGTGCGTCATACCAACCACAACGGCGAGCACGGCCAGTAGTAACACCAACTTCGCCACCGATTGAACGTAGCTTTTCGCCATCTTCGTCGAAGAGTTCGGTTGGGAACGGTCCGCTACCTACGCGTGTTGTGTAAGCCTTCACAATTCCAATTGCGCGAGTGATCTTGGTTGGTCCGATTCCTGACCCGGTAGATGCACCACCAGCAGTTGGGTTAGATGAGGTGACAAATGGATAGGTGCCATGATCGACATCGAGCAGAGTTCCTTGAGATCCCTCAAGGAGCACATTCTTGCCGGCCTTGAGCGCTTGATCGAGGAGAAGAACTGTGTCACAGACATATGGTCGCAAAATTTCGGCATAGCCGAGATATTCATTGAGTACATCTTCAACTTCAATGCCTTTGCGATTAAAGACTTTGATGAGAACTTGGTTCTTATCGCGAAGCGCGCCTTCAATTTTCTGACGCAAAATAGATGGATCAAAGAGATCTTGTACTCGGATACCGATGCGATTGATCTTATCTGCATAGGCAGGCCCGATACCTCGACCGGTTGTGCCGATCTTGGAGTTACCAAGGAAACGCTCGGTGACCTTGTCGATGGTGCGGTGATACGGCGTAATTAAATGTGCAT
This sequence comes from uncultured Actinomycetes bacterium, assembly GCA_903932695.1. GTDB lineage: Bacteria > Actinomycetota > Actinomycetes > Nanopelagicales > Nanopelagicaceae > PALSA-747. Next base: position 3,472 of record CAIZGZ010000118.1, read on the forward strand.
TAGTACTAATCTTCAACTTTGAGGTATCGATACCGCGTTCGTTGAGTCCACGAATCTCTTCGAGGAGAACCGATGGATCAATGACTACACCGTTTCCGATAACCGGAACAACGTTAGGGCTTAAAATGCCTGATGGAAGTAGATGCAGAGCATACTTCTGGTCACCGATTACAACGGTGTGGCCGGCGTTATTGCCGCCTTGGTAACGAACGACATAGTCAACGCGATCGCCGAGAATATCGGTCGCTTTGCCCTTGCCCTCGTCGCCCCATTGAGCTCCAAGCAGTACTAAAGCAGGCATTTTTTCCCTATTCTGAAGTTAATGAAGGTGATCTGAAGGATTACTTGTTGATTGAAGTGCCGACAGAACGAAGATCTTCGCAAGCTTCTACAACACGCTTTGCGATACCTGCTTCAGCGGCCTTACCCCACGCACGTGGGTCGTAAGCCTTCTTATTTCCAACTTCGCCATCAATCTTCAAGACGCCGTCGTAGTTCTTCATGATGTGATCAACGACTGGGCGAGTAAATGCATACTGAGTATCAGTATCGATATTCATCTTTACTACACCGTAATCGAGTGACTCACGGATCTCAGAAAGGAGTGAGCCAGAGCCGCCGTGGAATACGAGATCCATTGGCTTTGATCCTGCTGGCAAACCAAGCTTTGCAACGACTGCATCTTGCAGTGTGCGCAAAATCTTTGGCTGCAAGACAACGTTTCCTGGCTTATAAACGCCGTGAACGTTTCCGAATGTTGCAGCGACCATGTAGCGAGCCTTGGCATCGTGGCCAAGAGTTTCGATGGTCAAGAGCGCATCTTCCGGTGTTGAGTAGAGCTTGGCATCATGCTTTGCTTCGATACCGTCTTCTTCGCCACCGACAACGCCGATTTCAATCTCAAGAATGGTGTTCGCAGCGACGGACTTCTCAAGAAGTTCCTTCGCAATTGTCATGTTCTCTGGCATTGAGACAGCCGATCCATCCCACATATGTGAGTTGAAAAGTGGCTTCTGGCCAGACTTAATACGATCCGCACCAAGAGCGAGAAGTGGGCGCATAAAGCCATCGAGCTTCTCTGCTGGGCAGTGATCGGTATGAATTCCGATATTGACGTTGTAATTCTTTGCAACGATATGTGCGAACTCGGCGAGCGCAACTGCGCCATCGACCATGTTCTTTACGGTTGAGCCTGAGAGGTATTCCGCTCCGCCCCATGAGATCTGAATAATTCCATCAGATTCTGCTTCTGCGAATCCGCGGATGGCACCGATCAATGTCTGTGATGATGAGACGTTAATTGCTGGGTATGCAAATGAACCGGCCTTTGCGCGATCCAACATCTGTGCATAAATTTCCGGGGTTGCAATTGGCATGTGACTCTCCCAAGTAGTTGTGGAACTGGTCCGTAATCTTCAACCGGCGGCACATCATTGGGTCAGGCGGTCTGGCTTACGGCTAATCCCACCACATTTAGGGGCGGATTGGAAAACCACTCGTGGTTTAGTTAAGCCCTAAATGACTCATCAGGGCGCTTAGGCCTAAAAATCCCACGTTGCTATGAAATAGCCCATGAAATACGAACTTTCCGCCTTTGACCAGCCATGATGTAGCGACCTCGAGCGTGTGTAAATGAGCGACAACCTTGTAGATCGTCCCGAATACGGTGAGCATCTTCTCCTCCTTTCTGACCGCCTCGCAGATTGCGCAAAGGTAGGAGAAAGTCGGACAAAAGGGACTGGGCCGACCCCTGTGATGTGGAGTCGGCCCAGCCTGTGGATCGTTATGGCGCAGGGCTCAGCCTGCAAAGGGGGTTATGGCAAGATCACGCGATTCCAAGAATCGTTGATCAGGGTCTTTGCGGCGATATAGAGCGCAATGACCGCTGTGACGAGCCCTGCCCAGCCGCCAGCTTTCACCGCGCCGGAGTGGCCCATCGCTCCCCAGTTTCCGTAGGCCAAGAAGGCGAAGGTGATGGTGAGTGCGAGGAACAAGAGGTTGTGGTGAATATCGATCTTGATCGCGGCAACCCACAGTACGAATGTGGCTACGCCGAAGCACATCAAAAAGACGCCGAGTGAGCCTGGTCCAAAGCTCTTGGAGGTGATGCCGTACCAAAGAACGAGCCAAAAAGCACCGAATGAGCTAAATGCGGTCGCGCCAAAGGTGCTGCCACGCATGAACTCCCACATTCCGGCTAAAAGTTGAGTGATTCCGCCATAAAAGAGCGCTGTCGCGACGGCTGCGCCGAGTCCGGCACCGCCCCATAGACCAGCATTAGCGCTGCTCAGCATGATGGTGGTCAACCCGAATGCGGCCAGTCCGAGGGGGGCTGGATTCGCTATCTGTGTGTTCGCCATATCTCTTCCTCTGTTTTCTTCAGAATGAACTGCAGCCATCACCGTTGATGGCCCAGATTTAGTATCCTCGCCAGAGCCAAAAAAGTGGGCTGGGTCACTCTTAATTTTTCATAACGTTTTCGTTATCGATCCACCCTTGAAGCGAGATTTCGACGGGCGTAGCCTCGAGAAATGAGCTCCTTTGAAAATTTGTCCTACGAAGAGCGCACCTTCGCGCCATTGCCAGAATTCACCGCCCAGGCAAATGCCCAGGCCTCGATCTATGACGAGGCCGCGACCGATCGACTGGCTTTCTGGGCAAAGCAAGCTGAGGCGCTGCATTGGGGCAAGAAGTGGGATCAGGTGCTCGATTGGCAACCACCTTTTGCCAAATGGTTCGTAGGCGGAAAACTTAACGCCTCATTTAATGCTCTCGATCGCCACGTAGAAGAGGGTCGCGGTGATCGCGTTGCGATCTACTTCGAGGGCGAACCGGGCGATAGCAGAGCGATTACATACTCACAGTTGCTCTCCGAAGTGAAGCGGGCAGCGAATGCGCTGATCGAACTTGGTATTAAAGATGGTGATCGCGTTGCAATTTATCTGCCAATGATTCCGGAGGCCGCAGTTGCGATGTTGGCCTGCGCTCGCATTGGTGCGATCCACTCCGTCGTCTTTGGTGGATTTAGCGCAGACTCACTCATTACGCGCATTCAAGATGCCGATGCATCGTTGGTAATTACTGCAGATGGTGGATTTAGAAAAGGCGCAGCTTTTGGACTGAAGTCGATCGTCGATGAAGCGCTGGCGTCAGAGCCAAATAACGTCTCAAAAGTCTTAGTGGTCAAGCGAACCGGACAACCAGTCGCGTGGAAAAACGATCGTGATATCTGGTGGAATGAAGCGCTTGAGCGTCAATCCCCTGAGCACACCGCAGAATTCTTCGATAGCGAACATCCGCTCTTTATTTTGTACACATCAGGTACCACCGGAAAACCAAAGGGAATTTTTCACACAACTGGTGGTTATCTCACTCAAGCGGCTTTTACTCATCGCATGGTCTTCGACATCAAACCAGAGAGCGATGTCTATTGGTGCACCGCAGATATCGGTTGGATTACCGGTCACTCTTATGTTGTCTACGGACCATTGATTAATGGCGCTACCCAAGTGATGTATGAAGGAACTCCGGATACACCAACAAAGGGTCGTATCTTTGAGCTCATCGAGAAGTACAAAGTAAGTATTTTGTATACCGCTCCCACACTTATCCGCACCTGGATGAAGTGGGGCGAAGAATTCCCTAAGGGTTCTGATCTCTCTTCGCTACGTCTGCTTGGCTCAGTGGGTGAGCCGATTAACCCTGAGGCATGGATCTGGTATCGCGATGTGATTGGCGGCGGACGTTGCCCAATCGTTGATACCTGGTGGCAGACCGAGACCGGCGCAATCATGATCTCGCCGCTTCCTGGCATCACCGCGACCAAACCTGGCTCCGCTATGAGAGCCCTGCCAGGAATTAGCGCCAAAGTTGTCAACGATGAAGCCGAGATTCTCGGAAATGGTTCTGGTGGTTATCTTGTTCTCACCGAACCATGGCCATCGATGTTGCGTGGAATCTGGGGTTCAGAAGAACGGTATCGCGAAACATATTGGTCACGTTTTGATGGAAAGTATTTTGCCGGTGACGGTGCAAAGCTCGATGAAGATGGTGCGATCTGGTTATTAGGTCGGGTCGATGATGTGATGCTGGTTTCGGGTCACAACATCTCTACCACCGAAGTGGAGTCGGCGCTGGTCTCTCATCCAAATGTTGCGGAAGCAGCGGTTGTGGGTGCAAAGGATGAGACCACGGGACAAGCAATTGTCGCTTTCGTGATCTTGCGCGGTGGTGTTCCGAGCATCGGCGGAGATGAATTAATTAAAGAGCTCAAAGGTCATGTCGCGAAACATATTGGCGCGATCGCACGTCCCAAGCAGATCTTGGTAGTCAACGAATTGCCAAAGACGCGTTCTGGAAAGATTATGCGTCGCTTGCTTCGCGATGTGGCAGAGAACCGAGCTGTCGGAGATTCGACAACTCTTGCTGATCCCAACGTCATGAAATTAATTCAGAGCGGACTTGCGACCAGCAAGAGTGACGATTAAATCTTTACGAAGCTGTTAAAGAATTTAGTGGTTGCCACCAGGAAAACCAGGTCCACCAAATTTAGGTGCGAGTGAGGCGCAGGCAGTCATCGCTTTCTGCTGACCAGCACTTGGCGTAGGGAAGGTGCTAGGTGTTGTTGGTTGGGCACCTGTTCCTGCTTGACCGTTATTGTCATCACGGCCGCCACGGAATCGACCTGGGCCACCCGGGCCGCCAAAGTTCATTGCGGTTCCGCCATGTGAGGTAAGACAGGCGCTGTATTTGGCCATCGCAGCATGGCGAGTTGCATCCGCTGCGCTGCCTTCATCGCTTGGGCCACCAAATCCACCACGACCGTCATCGTGCCCGCCAGCAACGGAAGGCTTTGCTCCAGCAGTCGTAGCGGCGCTCTTCAGCGTCCAGACTGATTTTCCGCTGAGCGCTTTCACGCAGCTATAGCTCTTGCCTGCGATTGTTGTGGTCGCACCGACAGTTGTACATGCGCCGCCTGCGGTCGCGGTCGCTGCTTGGGCCGCGCTACCTGAGGTAAGCGTCGCTCCTACGAGAAATAGAGAACTCATCATTAAAGTCATTTTTTTCATGGCTTGAGAGTAAAGCCAAATCCTGAGAATTTGCAGATACCCAACAGTGAAGCAGGCGGGAATTATCGAATCTTTGCAGCCCGCTTGGTGATCTCACTAATGATCGAAGGCGAGTAGGCGTTGACCTTCGTATAGATCGTGCTGGCTGGGATCTCTTTATTGGCCCATGTCCATGGAGTAATGAGTAAGAGATGAGCCACAATCATCAAGCCAACCAAAGTGCGTAGCACTGAAAAGGCCGCCCCGACTAACGAGTCCAGCCACTTCAAGGGGCCAAAGAGAACGCGCTTATGAATTGTGCCAGCAATAAATTTCAGCAAGCTCTCGCCCAGCCACGAGCCAACTGAAATCAGAATCAACAAGAGGCCAAATTTGCCTACGCCGGTACTCCAGCTTTGTGCGTAATGAAGCCCAATATAGAGGCCAGCTAACCCACCACCGATAAACCCGACTGCGCTAAAAATTGATACCAGGAAACCAGCGCGCCACCCTCGGATGGTTGAGGCCAGAGTTGCCAGCAGAAAGAGCAGATCGATCCAATTAAAAGAGGTGTGAGACATTGTTAGAGAGTGATCCCTAAATATTTCTTTACTTCATTATTGAGAATGGCATCGGAGGTGATGATGCCAACTTGCTTATACGTAACTTTGCCAGTGGCATCAATAAACCAGGTGACTGGAACTCCCATTCCAAAGAGTCCACGTGTTACAGAATTAAGATCAAAGAGAATCGGCCAATTCATACCTTTTTTTGCCACAAATGCGCGACCGGCGGCGACACTCGACTCTTCTACATCGATACCAACAATGGCCACCTTCTTGCTCTTTGCAAGATCGAGAAAATGCGGAATCTCTTGTTGGCACGGCTCGCACCACGAACCAAAGACATTGACGACTACTGGACCACGGATTGATTGAAAATTAATCTGTGAACGGCCATCTAAACAGGGCAGCGTGATTCCCTTAGTTACACCCGTAGCGATTTTGATCGTCGAACAACTTGTGACTGGTGTTGCGGCATTGGCTGGCGTAATTCCGATCGCGCTACCGACGAGCACCACAAGCAGAGCTGTGCTGAGGTACTTCTTTACTGCAGTCACAACAACTCCTTGCGATCTCAACGAAATGCCGAATCTGGTTTCACTAACTTTAGTGCGATCTCCGGATCAACTTCGCCAATTCCATACGATGGACATAATTTTGTCAGCGGGCAAGCTCCACATGCCGGGCGACGAGCATGGCAGATACGTCTGCCGTGCCAGATCATCCGTTGCGAGAGATTGGTCCACTCTTTCTCTGGGATCAGCGCTCCCACCTCGTGCTCAACTTTCACCGGATCTTCCGATGTGGTCCATTCAAAACGTCGAGCAAGTCGACCAAAATGAGTGTCGACTGTAATTCCGGGAATATCGAAAGCATGACCGCGCACCACATTCGCAGTCTTGCGGCCAACCCCTGGCAGTGAGGTGAGATCTTCAATGCTGCTCGGAACGACTCCTGCGTATTCGCTGACCAATCGCTCTGCCAAGCCTTGCAAGTTGCGAGCTTTTGAGTGATAAAAACCAGTTGAGTGAATGAGTTCTTCGAGTTCCGTGATTTTGGCACCAGCTAGTGCTTTCGGAGTTTTGTAGCGACGAAAGAGTGCAGGAGTCACCTTATTGACCAATTTATCGGTGCATTGTGCCGAGAGAACTGTCGCGATCAACAATTGAAACGGTGTTTGGAAATCTAATTCGCAATGAGCATCTGGGTAGCGCTTGCATAATGCGCGATAAATGGCTCGAGCGGCTCGCTGTTCTTCACTGATCGCCATTTTCCAAGCGTACTAATTTGTGGAGGTTCTGGAGCGGGGGTAGGGTTGGGGCGTGGCCAACCTAAAAGAAGATGACGCAACAATCCGCCGTGCACCACTTTTTAGCGCACTCGATGATGCGTCTGCCGCTTCGCTTCGCGAATCGATGACTGGCATCAAACTCTCAAAAGGCCAAACTCTCTTTAAAGAAGGCGAATCAGGCGATCGCCTCTATGTCATCGTTCAAGGCAAGATCAAGCTTGGAACCGCAAGCGGTGATGGTCGCGAAAATCTTCTCGCAATTCTTGGACCGGGCGAGATGTTCGGCGAGCTATCGCTCTTTGATCCTGAACCTCGCACATCAACCGCAACCGCAGTGACAGATGTCCGATTAGTCTCTCTTGCACATGACCAGGTCATTGGCCTCGTAACGAGCCACCCACAAGTTTCACTCGAGCTACTACGTCGATTGGCGCAACGCCTCCGTAAGTCCAACGAGACGCTCGCTGATTTAGTCTTCGCCGATGTACCAGGCCGGGTTGCAAAGGCAATCATGGATCTTGGTGTTCGATTCGGTAGCCAGAAAGATGATGGCTTCCACGTCAATCACGATTTAACTCAAGAAGAGTTGGCGCAACTAGTGGGCGCATCCCGCGAAACCGTAAATAAGGCGTTGGCTGACTTCGCAGCGCGCGGTTGGGTCAAACTAGAACCACGCGCTGTACTTGTTACTGATGTTGAGCGCTTAACCAAGCGCGCGCGTTAAGCGACTTCTACAACCAGCTCAATCTCAACCGGAGCATCGAGCGGCAACTCTGCAACGCCGATAGCGGTGCGAGCATGCTTTCCGTTGACTTCACCAAAGAGATGAATAAGAACTTCTGAAGCGCCATTGACGACGCCAGGTGCGCCGATAAAGCCAGGCTCACCATTCACGTAACCGCAGACGCGAACAACTTTCACGATTGAATCAACTGGCGCAACAAGCTCGACTGCTGCGAGTGCATTGAGGATGCAGACCGTTGCCATCTCTTTGGCTTGCTCAGGTGTGACCGGGCCGCCAACTTTTCCGGTGAATGGAATCTTGCCATCAACGAGTGGTAGCTGACCGGCGGTGAATACTAAATTGCCGGTGCGAAC
>CAIZGZ010000119.1 GCA_903932695.1 uncultured Actinomycetes bacterium
GGCAGGTGCGAGCGCGACAACGCTGGCGACTAGGTCCGGGAATTGTGCGGCGAGTTCTAGTGCGACCCATCCACCCAGCGAGTTGCCCGCTACATGTACGCGAGTGACTCCCAGCTCATCGAGCTCAGCTTTTACAAGGAGGGCGAGTGAGTGTGGATCCATCGCCTGATCTTTAGGCAGTGGAGTGTTTCCATGCCCAGGTAGGTCGATTGCAATCACGGTCAGCTCTTCGCTCAACGCAGGAGTGATCAACTTCCAGGCGGTACTGGCCGAGCCCATCCCGTGGATGAGAAGGAGCGGCGCCGCTTCCCCCTGCTCGTGGCGCAGCGAGGATCCCAGTGGGGTGCCGGTGCTCTGGTGCCATAAGCGCATGGGCTCAGATTACGGCAGTTGCCCGCCGCTCGGACAGAGAGGGGTTCTGGCAGACGGGGGTCCGGGCAGACAGGGGCTTGCCACTGTCAGTGGGGAGGGTTATCTTTCGAACATATGTTCGAAAAAGAGATCAAAAGAGTACCTCCGGCGGTGATCGCCCCGGAGGGTGAACCCATGGAATTTATCTATCAGGGCAGGCGTTTTCACGTCCACACAATCATCTCTCGATGGCGAGAATCGGGGGGTTGGTGGAATCGGATCGATGATGGCCGACTCCGTAGTCGTGAAGATGAGCTCGCCCTCGACGATGGCGGCAAGGCGATCTGGCGGGTTGAGGCAGCGCCAATCGGTGCGGTCGCTACCTTTGAGATCGAGCTCGATGAGATCACCGGTCAGTGGGCGATTCGGCCAACATCGCGAACCTCTCACATCTCTAGAGCACAGGATGCATGAGATGTCTGCCTTTACCCATCTCCATACCTCAAGCGGCTTCTCCTTTAAATATGGCACTGCGCTTCCCGAACAATTAGTGGAGCGCACCGCCATGCAAGGAGGTACTGCGCTCGCTCTCACCGATCGTGGTTCACTCGCTGGCGCTATCTCCTTTGCCAAGAGTTGTGAGGCATATGGCATTGATCCAATTCTCGGCATCACCGTGAGTTTCTTACAGAAGAAGAATCAGATCACGCTCTTAGCCCAACCAGGTTCACTCGATGCGCTCTATCGATTGGTAACGACCATTAATCTGAGCGAAGAGAAGATCTTGACCTACAAAATTTTGGAGCAGGCATCGCTCTATTCATCGCGGATTGTTGCGCTCCATGGATCGCGCTCCCAACTCGCAGAGGCAATTAGCGCGCGTAGATATGAGCAGGCGCTCTCGATATTTCACTCAACCCACGAACTCTTTGCCGAGCAATATATTGAATGCACATCACACCTTCGCTCTGGCTCCGCTCTGCTCTCAACCCCTTATGCAGCCCGCTGCCTTGGCTTTGCCCGAGATCATGGGTTGCCTGCGGTCGTCACCAATGAAGTAAGAATGCTCGATCGCAGCGATGGACCGATCGCCGATATTTTAGATGCATCGCGCCAACTTGTTCCGCTCGCCGCTAAACATGTGGAACGGAGTAATAGCGAGGCATATTTAAAAAATAGTGAAGAGATGCGCTGGGTTGCAGATGAGATTGCACGAGTAGCCGGAGAACGAAACGCTAAAAAGTTACTCGCCGATACCGCTGATTTAGCCCATCGCTTACGACTCTCACCACGTCGCGATATTGGAATTGGATCTATCCATCTGCCACATGTCAGCGATCGATCTCTCCTTGAAGAACGTACTAAAGCCGCGCTCAATAGATATAGCGGAGAACTCTCCGTTCAAGCGGCGGATCGGTTGGATGATGAGTTGGCTACGGTGCGCACCCTTGGCTTTGAGCCATATTTCTTGCGGGTGGCAGAGGTGGCAGATATGGCGCGCGAACGCGGTATTCGAGTAGCTGCTCGAGGTAGCGCCGCGGGTTCGCTGATCTGCTATCTCCTTGGCATCTCTGGTGTAGAACCGTTGTCGCAAGGGCTAATAATGGAGCGCTTCTGCTCAACGCTCCGCGCCGAATTACCGGATATCGATATCGATGTTGAGTCAGATCGCAGGTTAGAGATCTACGATGCCATCTTTGATCGATATGGCTTTGACTTCGGAGTGGGTGGTAGTTATCTCCCTGGCGCTAATACCAGCTGCGCAACGGTAGCGATGGTGGAGCGATATCGATCCCGTCATGCCATCCGCGATGTCGGGGCTGCGCTCGGCGTATCTCCTATGGAGATCGATCGGTTGGCAAAATCGCGCTCACATATCCGGGCTCGAGTAGATACCCCGATTCTCAAAACCGTCATGCAGTTAGCAGAGCGGCTCTATGGCCTACCGCGCAATCTTGCGATGCATCCATGTGCGATCGTGCTCTCTGATCCATTACTTCTAGATCGTGCGCCACTTGAGATAAATGCCAGTGGTTATCCGATGCTTACCTTTGATAAAGATGATGTTGAGGCGATCGGCCTACTGAAGCTAGATGTACTTGGTGTTCGGATGCAATCTGCAATTACCTATGCACTCCAAGAGATTGAACGAGTAGGGGATGGTCAGGTTGATATCGACGCTATCGCGCTCGATGACCCAGAGACCTTCGAACTCATTCAATCAACAAAGACAATCGGAATATTCCAAATCGAGAGCCCGGGTCAACGTGAGCTCATCGGCAAGTTCGGACCACGTTCATTTGAAGATCTCATCATCGATATCTCGCTTTTTCGACCGGGCCCAGTGAAGAGCGACATGATCACGCCTTTTCTCAATGCGCGTCAGGGGTTTAGACGAGCCAATCTGATTCACCCTGATCTCTACGAGGTCCTGCAAGAGACCGAGGGTGTTGTCGTCTTCCACGAACAGGTGATTCGTATTATCGCGATCATTGCAGGCACAACGCTGGCCGAAGGCGATGAGCGACGGAGACAGATGTCCTCTCCTGAAGGCCAGATAGCTATGCGGGAGTGGTTCTATGCCGCGGCGCTCTCTCGGGGATATCAGCCAGCCGTCATTGATGAGATCTGGGAGATCTTGCGCGCCTTCGCCTCCTTCGGTTTCTGCAAGGCGCATGCTGCCGCCTTTGCGCTGCCTACCTATCAGAGCGCTTGGCTCAAGAAACACCATACCGCCGCCTTTGTCGCTGGACTTCTTACTCATGACCCAGGGATGTACCCCAAGCGATTGATCCTTGATGATGCCAGACAGTTTGGCGTGCGAATTGCGCCGATCGATATCAATCGCTCCGATAGCAGTTATCGTGTTGAGCGGTTTGATGGCGGATACCAGATTCGAATGGCGCTCTCTGGTGTGGCGGGAATTGATGCGAATGAGATCGAGAGCATTATCGCCGGTCGACCTTATGTAGATCTCTTGGACTTTATCTATCGAGGTGGAGTGAGTAGGCCGGTTACCGAATCACTGGTAATGATCGGGGCATTTGATCAACTTCATCAGTTAGCGGATGGTCACCTCAATCGTCGCGATCTTCTCCTCCATCTTGGTGATGCCTATTCGCTCAACTCGGGTAAGGCGGGTGGCGGGGGTAGAAGTTCTGGCAATAGAAGTTCTGGGAATAGAAGCAAGATTGGCTCAGACCAGATGGTTCTTGAGTTAGCGCCGCCAACGCTAATGGCTAGCGGGTTACCCGATCTGACATTGGCGCAGACCGTTGACCTTGAAGTAAGTATCACCGGTATGGATATCTCGACACATATGTTGAGTTTCTATGGCGACTTTCTTAACCATATCGGTGCGATTCGATCTTCTGATCTGATCCACCAGCGTTCCGGTACAAGCGTCCTTGTCGCCGGCGTAAAGGTTGCGCTGCAGATGCCGCCTATTCGATCTGGCAAGCGTGTGGTCTTTATTACCCTCGATGATGGTTGTGGTTGCAATGACGCGACCTTCTTTGAAGATGCACAAGCAGGCCATGATCATCTCCTCTTTCACTCATCACTTCTCTTGGTGAGGGGAGTGGTCAGAAGAACGGGCGAGCGAGGCGTTTCGTTGCGTGCAACACAGGCATGGGATCTCGCCGACTCCTATGAGAAATGGCGTAACCTGCATCTTCATGGAGCGCGAGCAGATGTCTGATCAGCAAACGATTCTCCATGTCGACATGGATGCCTTCTATGCCTCAGTTGCAGAACGCGATGATCCAACCCTTGCTGGTCGGGCGGTGGTGGTTGGTGCGGGTGCTCGTGGCGTTGTTCTCTCCGCTAATTATCAAGCGCGCAAATTTGGTATCCGCGCTGCAATGCCGGTGGGTCAAGCACAACGGCTTGCTCCGCAAGCGGTATTTGTTCCACCCGATCACCAACGTTATAGCGAAGTATCACGAGCTGTCATGGAGATCTTCTCTCAGTACACGCCGCTGGTAGAACCGATCTCACTCGATGAGGCTTTCTTAGATGTTACGGGCTCTCGCCGCTTGCTCGGCTCAGGCCGCGAGATCGGCGAAAAGATTCGAGCACAGGTCTATGAGGCAGAGAAAATTACCTGCTCGGTCGGAATTGCTACGACTAAATTTATTGCAAAGCTCGCCTCTGATCATTGCAAACCAAATGGCTTGCTCGAAGTTGATCCAGATCGAGTGATTGAATTTCTGCATCCACTTCCCGCCAACTCAATCTGGGGAGTGGGGCCAAAGACCAACGAAGAGTTGAAGCGACTAGGGCTCACCACCGTGCGAGATATCGCACAGACACCTCGGCAGACATTGATCCGTGCGCTTGGTGAAGCTACCGGCGCACATCTCTACGAACTTGCTTGGGGCCGTGACTATCGTGCAGTCACCCCTGATGAACCAGATAAGTCGATCAGCGCCGCCGAAACATTTGCCCACGATCTGGAAGATCAAGAGCTGATACTGCGCGAACTGTTGCGATTAACAGAGAAGGCGACGGCGCGATTACGTGAACGAAAGCTTGCGGCTCAGACAATCTCCATCAAGGTCCGGTTCGCAGACTTTAAAACGATCTCACGCTCCAAGACCGTTGCGCTGCCGATTGATGGAATTCAAGAGTGTTACGACGTTGCGAGAAAACTCTACGCAGCGTTAAAACTAGATCGCGCTCGAATCCGATTAATTGGTATTGGGCTTGAAGGTCTGGTCGATAGCGAAGGAACCCCATCGCAGATGCTCCTTGGCGAGCGTGATCGCGGCTGGCGGGAAGCGACGGCGGCGCTCGATCAGGCCAGCGCCAGATTTGGCCGGGGGAGCGTGCGCCCAGCGCGCCTACTGTCGGAGAGAGCAGATCCCGAAGAGGCCTGATGCTCGGCTCGCTATATCTGGCGCGGGCTTGGGCTAATGCTCTATCCTGTTGATATGCCGCTCTCCGATCATGAACGCAAGCTACTTGCGGAGATGGAAGCTGCCTTCGCACAAGACGATCCACGTTTAGCCTCGACCCTGACCGGCAAGGCGCGAACTCGCCAGGGCAGTCGGGCGCTCTTAGGCCTCCTTCTCCTTCTTGGCGGAATGGTTGTGCTCTTCGCTGGTTTGATCGCTAAAGTCATTGCAGTTGGCCTACTTGGCTTCATTATTGCCCTCACCGGCGTATTTCTGATCGCTACCAATCTCCGATTTGGCGGAGCCATCACGAAAGGCGCCACCTCCAAGAAGGCGAAGCGGGCTTCCTGGAGCTCCCGCCTCGAAGAACGTTGGGATCGTCGTAACTTTGGTTAATTCTGAATAATCCGTAAAAACCCAGCTTCACCACTCTCACCTGCCCATCGCGGCAGGTTTTTTTATGCCCAGATCCGGTGGGGCGAACCGGCCAGAAAGCGAAAGAAAGTGGGCAAAGATGGTTGAAAATGGAGAAAAGTGGAGTAAAGTGGGGTTTATCGTTCAGTTCGGGGGAATTGAGCGTGAGATCCGCCCAATCTGGGCGCAGATCACCGGCAGTTATAGGGGAGAGTTCAATGTTTCTGGGCACTCACGAGCCAAAGCTCGACGAGAAGGGTCGCTTGATCCTGCCCGCCCGCTTCCGCGAAGAGCTCTCAGAGGGCCTCGTTATTACCAAAGGCCAAGAGCGCTGCCTCTATGTCTTTCCTATCGCTGAATTCACCGCGATCACAGAGCGCCTGCGCGGTGCGCCGGTTACCGAGAAATCTGCTCGTGACTACATGCGCGTCATGTTCGCCGGAGCTCACGACGAAGTTCCAGATAAGCAAGGTCGAGTAACAATCCCAAGCGGTCTGCGCACCTACGCAACCTTGGAGAAGGAGTGCGTCGTGATCGGCGCGAATACTCGGTTAGAGATTTGGGATGCAACCGCATGGAGCGCATACCTAGAAGACCGCGAAAAGGGTTTCGCGGATGTTTCTACGGAGGTGCTACCCGGCCTTTTCTAGCCTCTTTTAACGAGCACAGGCTCCAAAGATTTCTTTGGGTAGGCCACCGCCGACTTCATAAACGACGCCACTTCCCCGGCGCCGTTTCCCCCAAGATCCGTCGGTCGGCGGTGACCTAGTTAAAGAAATTTCACTGACCGAAGTTCTTTTACTTCAGATGAATACAGAGCAATGAGATTGACCGAATAACGAGAGAAAGGGGAAGCAGATGAGCAAGTCACATATTCCAGTTGCGCTTGAACGTTGCATCGATCTTCTTACCCCTGCCATTGAATTTTCACTCAATAACGATGCAGAGACCATCGTGATCGACGCAACTTTGGGTCTTGGCGGGCACACACGTGCATTGCTCGCCAAGTTCCCAACACTTCGTGTCATCGGAATTGATCGCGACGAACATGCAATCGCCATCGCTCGAGTCAATGTTGAACCATTTTTAGATCGACTCACCATTGCTCACACAACGTATGACAACATCGCAGAGATTCTTGAAGAAAATAACCTTACTGCGGTCGCCGGAATTCTCTTTGATCTCGGTGTCTCATCTATGCAACTCGATGATGGTGAGCGCGGTTTTGCCTACTCTTACGATGCACCTCTCGACATGCGAATGGATCAGAGCCAAGAGCTCACTGCGCAGCGAATTATCGATACATATGAGTACTCACAGCTCGTTCGGATTTTACGTATCTACGGCGAAGAGAAGTTTGCGCCACGAATTGCAGAGAAAATTATCGATGCAAGAAAAATCGGAGCCCTCACTTCGACCAAGCAGTTAGCCGATCTCGTTAAGGATTCAATCCCTGCGCCGGCTCGACGTACCGGCGGAAACCCTGCCAAGCGAACATTTCAGGCGCTTCGTATTGAAGTAAATCAAGAGTTGGCAGTCCTAGAACGTGCTATTCCAGCCGCGTTGGCCGCAATCTCAGTTAAAGGCCGAGTTGTCGTGATGTCATACCAATCTCTCGAAGACAAGATCGTGAAAGCAGATTTCGCAGCAGTGAGTGAATCAACCACGCCTCGTGGCCTGCCAGTAGAACTACCGGGGAGTGCCGCAAAGTTTGAACTCGTGATGCGCGGCAGTCAAGGCGCCGATGAGGCCGAGATTGCCAGCAACCCTCGCGCAGGCTCCATGCGATTGCGCGCGATAGAGAAGGTGGCCGCATAATGGCGCTCACCGAAATCGCACCTTCGCAGTTTGTGGCATCGGGTTACTCAGTCAGCGCGCCGCTTCCTACGCCTGCTCGCACTATCCGCGATTTTGGGATTGCCCAGAAGACTCGTGCAGCACTCAAGCTGGTACCTGATCTCTCGGTCGACAATAGCGCGAGCGTTGATAACGGCAAATTCATCATGATCATTGCTAGTATCTTCGTTGCTGGACTTCTAGCACTACTTGCAATTAACACATCGCTTACTTCTGGCGCTTTCACCATGGAGAATATGAAACTCAAGCTGGCGGCGATGAATGACCAGCGCGATGCAACATTGAATCAGCTAGCGGCATATGCCTCACCTGATCAACTCGCAGCCCATGCAAAGAAACTTGGTATGAGCGCGCAGGAATCCAACAACTTTGTGAATGTAGCGGAACCTCAGCCATGATGGAAGCGTCGGATTTTTCCCAACGTGTCCGGTTCTTGGTCATCGCAATGGTCTTTCTCTTCTCGCTCTTTGGAGTGAGGCTGATCTATGTCCAGGTGATTCATGCTCACGCTTATGTAAGCCGAGCAAATGCCGAGATGATTTCGACTTCCGTCTCTCTTGCACCACGGGGAACAATCACAGATATTAACGGAGTAGTTCTAGCCCGAAGCGATGCAGCAAAAAATATCGTGGTGGATCAAACAATGATCGTTGATCCAGCAAAGACTGCCGAGATCATCTCGCCAGCACTCAACATCCCGGCTCCAACGCTCCAAGCACTTCTCACCGGAGTTCGGCGATATCAAGTGATTGCGAAAGCGGTGACTCCCGCCGTGTGGGATGCAATGCAGACTGCGATTAGTAGTTACAACACAACTGTCGAAAAGACCGCGGCTGGCTATGCGCAGCGAATCGTCGGATTCTTCTCGGAAAATACTTACACTCGCGAATATCCAACTGGATCACTCGTCGCATCTCTGGTTGGTTTTACAAATGCAGCGGGGCAAGGCGCCTCTGGCCTCGAGGCGAGTCTTAATTCAGAGCTCATGGGTGTCAACGGTCAATATGACTACGCCTATGGCGCTGGAACAATCATCCCGGGTTCTCAACAGATCGTGACCGCCCCGAAGCCAGGGACGGATGTTCGATTGACGATCGATCGTGATGTGCAATGGGCGGCTCAAGATGCAATCACCGCTGCAGTGAAGTCGGCGAAAGCGCTCTCGGGAACGGTCATTGTCATCAATCCAAAGACCGGCCAGATTCTTGCTCAGGCAAGTGCACCAACTTTTGATCCATCGCTTCCTAAAACCATCAAGGTAGATGAGTTGCGAAACCCAGCAGTCCAGGATGTTTATGAGCCTGGCTCAACCGGCAAGGTCATTACCGTTGCGGCAGCACTTGAGCAGGGGACTACTACGCCGACAAGTATTTATACGATTCCCAATCGCTACAAAGCAGGTGGTCGAGTATTTCAGGATGATACAAATCATCCCACTGAGCATCTCACAACTGCAGGCGTCTTAGCAGTCTCCAGTAACATCGGCGCGATTCAAATTGGCGCGTCGATGCCGAGCGAGACTTTCTACAACTACCTTCAGAAATTCGGTATCGGTGCCAGCACTGGTTCAAATCTTGGCGGCGAATCAAATGGAATTTTGCATCCGGTCTCACAATGGTCAAACTCTTCGGCTCCGACGATGTCATTTGGTCAGGGCTATTCAGTAACGCCTATGCAGGCCACTATGGTCTTTGCGACCGTGGCAAATAACGGCGTTCGAGTAGCGCCCAATGTAATTGCGGGAACCTACGACGCAAACGGTAATTACACGCCATCAAAGCCCGGCGCAACAACCCAAGTGATTAGCGCGGATACCGCAACAAAAGTTCGCACAATGCTAGAAGGCGTGGTTTCGGCTGCGGGTACGGCCCCGGAAGCAGAGATTCCTGGGTATCAGATTGCAGGTAAGACAGGTACAGCGATGCGAGCTGATTCAACCTGTGGTTGTTACCGGGGATACACCGCATCCTTTATCGGAATGGCCCCTGCTTCAAATCCACAATACGTGGTGAGCGTTGTGATTGAAAATCCTCAAGGTGCTCACTTTGGTGGAGTGATCGCTGCACCAGTGTTTAAAAAGGTGATGAGTTTTGTTCTTCAAAAAGAGGGAATTGCGCCAGCGCCAGCCACAACCGCGGCATACCCGTTGACTCAGGCGGAGCTAGATAAGGCGACGAAACCATGAGCTCACTCCGCCCAATCAATGATTTCACACGTACTAGTTCAGAGTTACTTCGCTTCTTGGGGGCTCCGCAAGCAATCGCAGAGGTGATCTTCTCGGGTCTGGCTGATGATTCTCGAGAAGTAGAAAGTGGCGACCTCTTTATCGCGCTACCTGGAAAGACTCAGCATGGTGCAACCCACATTGATACCGCCATCGATCGGGGGGCGGTGATCGTTCTTACGGATGCAGCTGGTGCGCAGATGATTGGCTCGAAGCTCCCGGTAATCATCGTCAGCGATCCCGCTATGTACGCCGGAGATATCGCGGCTTGGTTCTATCAGAGGCCGTTCCTTGCAATAGGCGCAGTTGGCATTACTGGAACGAATGGCAAGACAACGACGGCCACTCTCATCGAACAACTGTGGAGCTTCGCCTCACGGCCTACCGGCCTCATCGGAACTACCGGAATTTGGATTGATGGCGAGCAATATCCGGCGAGATTCACCACTCCGCAAGCGATTACGCTGCAAGGGATAGCCGCCTCAATGGCAGAACGTCACGTGAAGAATATGGTGATGGAAGTGAGCAGTCATGCCCTTTCGCAGAAGCGAATCGGTGGAGCGCGTTACCTGATTACCGCATTTACTAATCTGACCCAGGATCATCTGGATTATCACGGAACGATGGAGAATTACTTTCTCGCTAAGAGCAAGCTCTTCACGCAGGAATATACCGACCTCGCTCTGATCAATATCGATGACCCTTACGGGCAGCGGTTAGCGCATTCGGCGCCAGTGCACGTTATCCGCATCTCTCGCAGCAATCCTTCCGCCGATTGGTACTACGACCGATACGAAGCGCTCCCACATGGCCGGGGATATCACGTTTCAATTCGAGGAGCTGGCGGAATTCTCATCGAGGGACGACTGCCACTGCTTGGCGAACATAATCTCGATAATGCAATTTTGGCTATTGCGATCGCAGCAACAACAGAAGTGGATCCGATGGTGATTGCAGCACACTTAGATCAGCTCGTTGCTCCACCAGGTCGACTCGAACCCGTGGTTGTCGGTCAGAAATTTATCGCGCTGGTTGATTATGCGCACACGCCAGATGCCGTGGAACACGCGCTTGCAACCGCACGAACTCTTACCGAGGGAAAGGTTATTGCCGTGCTTGGTTGTGGTGGTGATAGAGATGGCGCCAAACGGCCACTCATGGGCGATGCTTTGATCGATGGTTCGGATATCGCAATCTTCACAAGTGATAACCCTCGTAGCGAAGATCCTGAAAAGATTCTCGATCAAATGATGGGCGCACACCCAGTGAGCGATAACCTCATTCGAGAGGCGGATCGACGTGGCGCGATTGCGATTGCGGTGACAGAGGCGCAAGCAGGCGACTGCATCGTTCTTCTTGGCAAGGGTCATGAAGTTGGCCAAGAGATCGCGGGAGTAAAGCTACC
>CAIZGZ010000120.1 GCA_903932695.1 uncultured Actinomycetes bacterium
GAGTGAGAGAACTCTTTATATGCGCTCATGATTCTCCAGACTTTAACGGAAAAGTTGGTGACTTTCTCTATATTTTTCGCAGATCTGGGCGATCGCGTACACTTACACCCATGAGCATGCATCTATTCCAACACCTGACCATGATCGCCCAAGAAGCTGGCGCTGATCCAGGTAAGGGTCTTAAGGCCTGGCAGACAGCAGTAATCTTTATTGGAATTCCAGTCGGTCTCTTTGCTTTCATCGCAGGATCAGTACTCGTCTTTACCCGCAAAAAGAGCAACTAAGCCCGCCCAGTCTTCTTCGTTTCATATGGCCATCGAGCGCCCCGATAATCGCAGCTATAAGTTGCGTGGGGCTCGAGCGACGCTTGCTCAATCAACAGCGTACGAAAAGCTCTCGCCGAAATATGGCATTCCGATGCAAGGCGTTATCGATCCTGCACAAGTATTTCCTGATCATCCAACTCGAATCATGGAGATCGGTACTGGCATGGGGGAGAGCACCGCGCTCATCGCCGAACGCTTTCCAGAAGTCGGATTCTTTGGAGTTGAAGTTCACGAACCTGGAGTCGGCTCACTCCTATGGCGAGCAGAGGCAGCCGGCCTCACAAACCTTCGCATCATTCAAGAAGATGCGCACATTATTTTACGTGATCATTTTCCAGATCAATCACTCGATGCATTCCATCTCTATTTTCCCGACCCGTGGCCCAAGTCGCGCCATTGGAAGCGTCGCATTGTTCAAGCAGATTTTCTCGCACTTATTGCAAGTAAATTAAAAGATGGTGGCTATATTCATATTGCCACCGACTGGATTGAGTATGCCCAGTGGATCCAAAATGTATTTGCTCAATCAACTTTATTTACTGGTGGCGTCATTGATCGCCCCGAGTGGCGTCCGCTCACCAAGTTTGAGGGCAAGGGGCTTCGCAAAGGTCACATCGTGACCGATATGAAGTACTTTAAGAGTTAGAGGATTCGTACTCTGCAACGAGTTTGATGCGGCGCACATGGCGTTCATCATTGCTAAATGGTGTTGCAATAAAGAGATCTACAAGCGCAAGCGCCTCTGATTCGGAGTGCATTCGGCCGCCGATAGCGATGATATTTGCATCGTTGTGCTCGCGGGCTGCAATAGCGGTTGCTTCGTTCCAGACCAGCGCAGCGCGGATGCCTTTGACCTTGTTTGCTGCGATCTGCTCGCCATTTCCAGAGCCACCTAAAACGATTCCTAGTGAGCCTGGGTCAGCGACTACCGCCTCGGCAGCCGGGATGCAGAAGACCGGGTAATCATCGAGTGGGTCATAGGTATGTGGACCATGATCGGTAACAACATGTCCCTGAGCTTGGAGGTGGGAGACGATCGTGTTCTTAAATTCGAGTCCCGCGTGGTCACTGCCGATGTGAATTCGCATGAGCTAATCCTCTCAAATAAAAAGAAGGACCGCGCCCGATTTCGGGGCACGGTCCTTCGAGTTTTTAGCGTTAGCCGTTAGAGCCTGTTGTTGATGGGGTTGTTGGAGTTGTGCCAGTCAGTGGTGCTGCTGGGCCATGACCGCCAAATCCCTTGCCGGGAACTTCATTGACTTCTGAAGTCACGTGAGCAGTTAGGCCAGAGATCAAGGTTGTCGCCTGGGCTTGAGTGAGCTTGCCTGCGGTGACCTGTGCATTGATCGCAGATGTCTGCGCAGCAACAAGTGCGCTGATGAGTGCCTGTGTCTTGCTACCTGCAATTGTTGCTAGTGACTGACCAGCTTGGAGATCGCTCTGCAGTGTTGCTGCGGTGATTCCAAGAGTGCTGAGGATGACAGCCTGATCTTGTTGTGCAATCGCACCACCGCGAGGTCCGCCGAATCCACCACCGCGAGGTCCGCCGAATCCTGGTTGACCGTTAGCTGGCCCACCGCTGATGGTTGGCTTTGGAGCTGCGGTGCGAGCAGCATTGAGTGCGTTGGTGATCGCAGTTGATTGCGCCGAAGTAATTGTTCCGTTTGCAACAAGTGTTGCAAGTACCGATGTAATTGGATCCACGCCGTTAATTTGTGAAACTGTCTTTACTGAAGCCTTTTGAACTTTTGCAGGAGTTGAGGCTGATGCCACACCGGCGGTGCCAAGTGAGACCATCGTTGTAACAGCTGCTACTACTAGAGTTGCTTTCTTCATGGTTTCTCCTTCTTAAGGAATCTGCGCCAGCCCCTCACGAACTGGCGCTCGATTCGTCTTTCAATCGAATGCCCTCACATCCGAATAGCCAAAGATTGGACCCGGAACCTGAAAAAGGGGAGCGTTGAGCCTGAGAGCGGGGTGAGAGTTTTTCTAAAAACTATAGGAATTTGGCCCCTAAATGCTCACACTTGAGTTACTCGGTCCCACTCAGGGATCCGAAACCCCTAAGGGGGTCACATGGGAAAGATGGGTAGAACCAGATACGTAACCACAACCGTGATCACACTCAGCATCGTGATCATCTCGCCTCTGCAACAACAAGCTAATGCTGAAGTAAAACAAGCACCGCTTCATAAATCAGGTCGTGCAGTAAGTACCGCTCCAAACACCATTCGAAGTGGACATGGAGTACCAACTTCAACACTCGGTATCGATGGTGACTTCTATATCGATCTCACCAACTTCAATATCTATGGCCCTAAACTCAATGACAGATGGCCAAACGCAGTTTCACTGCGAGGACCTGCAGGTTCGCCAGGTACATCAACTTCTTCTCCTTCAACTTCCAAAGCAGGAACGGCTGGTGCAATGGGTCCACAAGGACCGCAAGGCGCTCCAGGAATTCAAGGTGTCGAGGGGCCAGCTGGTCCAGCAGGTGCGACAGGTGCGGCTGGACCAGTTGGTGCAAACGGTGATGCCGGTGCAGCAGGCCCAGCAGGCGCAGCTGGTGCTCAAGGTTTGCCCGGTGCTACCGGACCCGCGGGCGCAACAGGCGCAACAGGAGCAACTGGTGCGACGGGTGCGACGGGTGCGACCGGCCCATCCGAGGTTCAGGTAATCACTTTCCCACTTTGGAATATTTCTTCGACAACTCCTGGAACCACATCCACTAGTGCTCAAGTCGGAAATTTATCCGCTGGTAAGGATTATCAATTTTCATTTATTGTTGACGGGAAACTGGCCACCAATCAGGC
>CAIZGZ010000121.1 GCA_903932695.1 uncultured Actinomycetes bacterium
ACTCCTTAAATATCATCCTCATCGAATGAGAGAAAAGATGTGGAGATCTGCGCGGTGGGGTCAACCGCAATCGGTTCTGAGTCGATCGGAATACCTGGGATCTTAGGAACCGTCAACACAAAGTGAGCACCCTCTCCCAAGCGTCCCCAAGCTCGCAAGGTTCCTTGGTGGAGTTTTGCGTCATCGAGTGAAATTGAGAGGCCAAGGCCGGTGCCGCCACGAATGCGAGAACGCGACGGATCCGCTCGCCAGAAGCGATCAAAGAGCCGAGCTGCATCGCGATCGCTAAACCCTATTCCGTAATCACGAACACCGACTGCAACCTCTTTCGCGGTTGCAACCATCGTGATATCGATCGGCTTGCCTTCACAATGGTCGATGGCATTCGAGATCAAATTACGTAAGATGCGCTCAATCCGGCGCGGGTCAACGTCAGCAAATACCGCCTCGCTTGGGAAGTTCAAACGAATCTCGGTTGAGTCACCGAGCTGGAGATGATCGATGGTCTGTCGGATGAGATCGCCGATATTGATCTCTTTACTCTCCAAGATTGACGCGCTGGCATCAAAGCGACTTACCTCCAGGAGATCGGTGAGCAACGCCTCAAAGCGAGCAATTTGGGAAGCCAGAAGTTCTGCGCTTCGTCGCGCTGCTGGATCCAAATTCTCGGCATTGTCCGAGATCACCTGTGATGCCATGCGGATAGTTGTTAATGGGGTGCGTAGTTCATGCGAGACATCTGAGACGAATCGTTGCTGGAGTCGGGAGAGGTTTTCTAAGCGCGAGATCTGCTGCTGCATCGAAACAGCCATCTCATTGAAGGAGATCGCAAGACGAGCCATCTCATCTTCGCCCTGGACATCCATGCGACGGTTGAGATCACCAGCCGTGAGCTCTTCAGCGATCTCGGCCGCATCACGCAATGGATGAACCGCTTGGCGCGTGACATACCACGAGAGCAATGCGATGAAGATGACCAGGAAGATTCCGGCTAACCATAAGAGTTTGGCGATGAAGCCAAGAATGGTCTGTTGCTCATTGAGCAAGAAGACGTAATAGAGCTCGTATGGCGATGATGGTGGAATCAAGAACGCACTACCGACGATGATTGCCGGCTGAACTCTTCCATCGGTATAACTCACATAACTGCGCACCCACTGCGGGTGGGAAGATTTACGAACGGCCGCGCGCAAATCTTCTGGAATCGATGTGGCGAGCAGATTATTTGTGGTCGCGTCATATGTGCTGTTGGCGATCTTTCCCAGCGGAGATCCAACGAGCACTACCTCGCGCGGGGCGGTATCGACGCTCGGAGTACTGGGGCGCAGGATTTGCGAAACAACTGCATCAATCTTGAGGTTAGCCAGATACTGGGTAGCCTCCATCTGCCCTTGGTCATAGCCCAAAAGCGACTCGGCCTCTGATACAGACGCGGTGGTCTTTTCGCGATAGATCCCTTGAGAGATCTGGCTAAATAAGATCGTGCCAAGCAGCGCGATCAAAATACTGGAGAGAACTGCGGTAGAGGTAATGACGCGAAAGAGAATCGATCGTTGCCACCTCAAACGAAAGTTCATTGATTAATCTTCACCAGTTCCGGCTTTATAGCCAACACCACGAACCGTGACAATAATCTTGGGATTATCAACATCTTCTTCAATCTTCGCACGCAAGCGCTGAACGTGGACGTTGACCAAACGGGTATCTGTTGCGTTTTGATATCCCCAGACCTCATCGAGGAGAGCTTCGCGCGTAAAGACCCGACCCGGCTCTTTGGCAAGCGCAACAAGGAGATCAAACTCGAGGCGGGTCAGCGGGATAGTTTTGCCACGACTGACGATTGTGTGTGCGACTTGATCGATCTCTACATCCCCAATGCGAAGCATCGTGCTTTCTGTAACAGGTGAGCGACGAAGCCGGACTTTAATGCGAGCAACCAGTTCAGAGGGATTAAAAGGTTTAATCATGTAATCGTCCGCACCTGCCTCAAGCCCGAGGACAACATCCTGGGTATCGCCTTTCGCGGTGAGCATCACGATGGGAACCATCGAACTCTTGCGAAGCTCGCGACAGACTTCAATTCCACTCAAACCTGGCAGCATGACATCGAGAAGTACGAGATCAGGTTTGTTGGCATCAAAGATTGCCTTCACCTGATCACCCGAATTCACCAGATCAACTTCGAAGCCAGAACCGGTCAGAACAATTCCAAGCATCTCCGCCAAGTCTTGGTCGTCATCGACGACCATGATGTGGGTCATTAGCTGCCGTGCTCCCATGAGTTGAGGTAGAGCTCTTGAGCCGGAGTCAGTGAATCGATTGTTACGCCCATCGCCGCCAACTTCAGGCGAGCAACTTCCTTATCGATCTCGGTTGGAACGTCATGGAGTCCTGCGCCCAATGTTGCAGCAGCCTTGAGCAGCCACTCTGCGGTAAGTGCTTGATCTGAGAATGACATATCCATGACGGATGCTGGGTGGCCTTCGGCTGCGCCAAGGTTCACAAGGCGACCTTCTGCGATAAGAAGGAGTCGGCGGCCATCTGCCAACTGATATTCATCGGTCTGGTGGCGGATGCGGCTCTTGCTCTTTGCATTCTTCTCAAGCCAAGCAACATCGATCTCAATATCAAAGTGGCCAGAGTTAGCGAAGATCGCGCCATCCTTCATTACTGCGAAATGTTCTTCGCGAAGCACATCGCGGTTGCCGGTCACGGTGACGAAATAATCACCGATCTTTGCCGCCTCGAGTGAATCCATCACGCGATAGCCCTGCATCAAAGCATCGAGCGCCTTGGTTGGGTCAATCTCGGTAACAACGACGTTTGCGCCCATTCCGCGAGCACGTTCAGCAACGCCCTTGCCGCAGTAACCAAATCCACAGACAACAAAGGTGCTGCCAGCGATAAGTCCATTTGTGGCACGGAAGATTGCATCGAGAGAAGATTGACCGGTACCGAAGCGATTATCAAACATATGCTTGGTGTCGGTGTCGTTGACAGCGATCATCGGAAATTTGAGCGCACCATCTTTGGTCATCTGGCTCAGACGAATAACGCCTGTTGTTGTCTCTTCGCAGCCACCCATGATCTCACCGATCAACTCAGTGCGTGTGGTGTGGAGAGTGTTGACGAGGTCGCAACCATCATCGAAAACTACGTGAGGCTTAATATCGAGAGCTGCGTTGAGGTGAGCGTAGTAACCATCGCGATCCACACCATTGCGAGCATAAACAGCGATTCCATATTCATGAACAAGAGCTGCCGCGGTGTCATCTTGGGTTGAGAGTGGGTTTGAGGCGCAGAGAGCGAGTTCTGCTCCACCCGCTTTGAGTGCGCGCATGAGGTTCGCGGTCTCGGTGGTGACGTGCATGCAGGCTGCGATGCGAACTCCTGCAAATGGCTTCTCTTTCTCAAACCGCGCTTTGATCTGAGCGAGAACAGGCATATTGCGTTCGGCCCACTCGATGCGCTTCTTTCCTTCTGCGGCTAGCGAAGCGTTTGCAATCTCGTGTCCTACGGCGGTCTCTACTGACATCTTCTCTCCCATTGATCTAGTCTCTACTAGCGGAAGGCTACCTGAAAAGTGCGAGTACTTGATCTCTGACTTGAGCCATTCGTGCCGGCGTCGCCGCTTCAACGTTGAGACGTAGCAGCGGCTCAGTATTTGAGCCCCGCACGTTAAACCACCAATCATCACCTTGGACAGTTATGCCATCGAGTTCATCAATAGCGTAATCCTGCTCAAATGATGCCTTCACGAAGGCGATGCTTGCTGCAGTATCGGCCACTGTGGTGTTGATCTCACCACTCGCGCTGTAGCGATTGAGTGGCGCAAGCAACTCAGAGAGAGTCCCCTCACAATGAGCTAACTCTGCGATCGCAAAGAGTGCGGCAAGGGCGCCGGAGTCGGCCTTCCAGAAATCAGCAAAATAGAAGTGACCCGAGTGTTCGCCACCAAAGATTGCTCCGCTCTCCGCCATCATCTTCTTGATGTACGAGTGGCCAACTCGAGATCGCAGTGCTACACCACCATGCTCTTCCACAATCTCAGGTACGGCGTGCGAAGAGATGAGGTTGTAAATAATTGTTGAGCCAGGCTTGCGCTTGAGTTCACGAATTGCAATCAAGGCGGTGAGAGCAGAAGGGTTAACGAGCTCGCCTTTCTCATCGACCAAGAAACAACGATCGGCATCGCCATCGAATGCCAGGCCGATATCGGCCTTCTCAGAGCGAACCTTCTTCACGAGATCGACCAAGTTGGCGGGGTCGATCGGGTTCGCTTCGTGATTTGGGAAATTTCCGTCGAGCTCAAAATACATAGGGACGATCTCAACGTTGAGGCGCTCCATGATTGCTGGAGCGGTATATCCGGCCATGCCATTACCCGCGTCGATGACGATCTTGAGTCGCTTTTTTGTTGGCGCACCGGCGAGCGGCAGCGCATCACTACCAAACGTTCCTAGCAGAAAATCAACATACTCACCGAGCAAATTACGCTCAGTTACTTTGCCAATCGGCCCGGTGGACATCGCCACACCCTGCTCCATTAATTGTTTGATGCGAAGCAAGCCCGATTCGCTTCCAATCGGACGAGCACCGCTCTTTGCAAGTTTCATGCCGTTGTAGGCAGCCGGATTATGGCTTGCGGTAAACATCACGCCTGGCAGATTGAGGTAACCCGATGCGAAATACAACATGTCGGTAGATGCCAACCCAATTCGAATCGCATCCATACCTTGCGAACTCACACCATCGGCAAATGCGGTGGCAAGGAGATCAGATGAAGGGCGCATATCCTCGCCAATAACGACGGTTCCCGGCTCGCGCTCTTCGGAGAGAAAGCGTGCAAATGCGGTGCCGAGCACAAAGGCAAACTCGGGAGTGATCTGCTCATCCACAAGACCACGGATGTCATAGGCCTTGATCACTGCATCTAATTCTTGGCGTGTAAACATGATCCTCTTCTCACCGGTTCCCGGTGAACTTTACTCCGTAGAGAGATCTGTGGGGATAGAGCGAAGGTGGCCACGACGGCCAAGCTCTGTTGCCGGTTGGGCAGCCGACTGCTGGGCAATGGAGTCAGCCTCACTCGCAGGGTTGAGTCGTGCTTGGTTGGCGACCTCTCTGACGGCATCCGCGATTGCCATGAGATCGTCATCGTTCGGACCTATCTCACCTGGCTCCGGCTCATTGCGAACGACGCTCCACCCATTAGGAAGCGTCAAACGTGCGCTATGCAGTTCACACAGGTCATAAGAATGTGGTTCAGCGAAGGTAGCTAACGGACCAACGATCGCCTGAGATTGGGCATAGACGTAGACCAGCGTTTTTGAGGCGACCGAGCGGCAGCCCGCTCTAGAGCAAGCCCGACCGGCTCGTGGATGAGATCGCATGCTGAGAGATTATCTGGTTCGGCTCGAACTGCGTTGGATTTGATGGATCTTGCCGGTTGCGTGTGTTGAATCTAGCGGCAGGGCGGAAAATCAGTGTGCCGAGTGCAAGGCAGCGTGAGCAAGGGTTCGAATATCAAGGGTTGGCAGCGTTGAACCGCTTTGAATCTCATGCGAGGCAAGTGGCAGATAACTCATTGAACTCCCACTGGCCAAAATTGCGCTGGCATAGAGCGGAGATTTATTCAGCGGTTGGATACTGATGGCGCTGAGTGCACTTGGCGCGCTCCAGCTCTGCAAGTCGGCGCCACTCACGACAACCGAACCTCTCGCTCCCGTGGTTGTCGACCAGGTGATTTTTGCCGAAATAGAACTACCCATAAAGCAGATCGTTGGCTTCTCACCGGCAAGATTAAGAAGAACCGGTGATCGCGAATCGTTCGAGAGTTGGCTCAGCGAATTGGCCCACGCAAAATCAGAGCTCCCACTTCCGAGTGTTGTGAGAACGCTGGCGAGAAGTGGTTGATCAGATGTAATCACAATTCCGTAAGGAAGTGA
>CAIZGZ010000122.1 GCA_903932695.1 uncultured Actinomycetes bacterium
AAGTTGCGCATTGTCGGAGTTATTAAAGGCATTGATCGTGAAGTCTGATCCGTAGCAACCCGATGGAATTCCAGAGACAGTGAGCGCATTAAAAGTAAATGACCCAGCGTTTGAGGCGTTTGTGAATGTATCGGTTGGCGTCATGGTGATCTGGCTGGCGCCAGAGCAAGCCGTACTCTGGGAAACACCTTGGCCGTACTCCACAGACTGAGAATTGTTGAGAGAAATACTGGATGCAAAAGTCGTCTTAAAGAGGAGAAAGGCGACCGCAACGACGATTACGGTTAATCCAGCAATCTTGTTCGGATGTTTGCGAAATCGCGGCTCGGGTTTAAAAGTCAAAAGAGACATCTTCACCCTTTTCCGGAATCCATGGTCTGAGTTTAGTCGGATGGGATTGGCTAGAACGCGCGAATAGGTCGAACGTAATAGGCCGCATATTTCATGCCTGACCCTTGGTTGCCGACGCCGTTAGCGGTCCCAAATTGCTGTTCCCAAGTTTGGCTAGCGATGCGCTGGGAGGAGGAGGCGTAATAGTCGCCAACAAAGCCAGCTGAACTAGCACCAGTGCCGGAGTTGAGGGCTCCGCCGGTGCAGACCGTTGTCACATTCTGAGTAACGCCACGATCCCATTGACAGAGCAGGTTCAGTTCGGCAGAGGTTGGCAAATACCAATCGCTCTTACCGCCACCACGATATGCACGCGTCGCACCTGGGGCGGTAGTTGTGTCATTTCCTTGGGTCACGGCCGCTGCAGAATTGAGATAACCAAGTCCGATACCAGTCGAACTGTTGTTGGCCGTTGAATCGAGGGCAACCCCGGGGACCGCAGTACTTTGATAGGAAGGTAAAGCAAAGATCAGAGTCGGGTCAGGGCCGGTGTTCCAGCCATTAGGAGCAACTTCTAGGTAATGGCAGAGGCCGCCGGTGGGGCTTCCGGTATTCGAATCAGTAGCGCCGCAATTGAATCCGTTTGAGTTATCGACGTAATAAATAATTCCGCCACCAGGTCCGGTATCTCCAACAACACATGTTCCGCCAGTGGCACAAGTCAGAATCGTCATGCTGGTCTCCATTGAAACCTTATAGACGTTTGAAGCTGAAACGGACGGCGCGGTGAGTGTCAGAGTTGCGTTGCTCGAGCTACTTTGGGCGGTCTGGTTGCTGATCGAACCATCGCTGCTGCCGAAAGTTCCACTCGAGTTAATTGCGACTGAAAATGTTGTCAGTGCTGAACCGGTTTGGCCATATGCAGCCATTTTCAAAGTACGACCCGCACAACCTTGGGTGGTGGTATCTAGACCCGAGATTGTTACGCCACTAAATAAGAAAGCACCCGCACCCGAAGCATTCGAAAAAGACTCGAGGGGAGTGACGAGAAACGAAGTATCGCAGGCCGTTGATTGAACGACACCTTGTCCATACTCAACGGGTTGCCCATTGCCAATTGTGATGTTCGCGGCCAGAGTTGTTTTGAAAAGTATAAATGCAAGCGCGACAGCAAGGAGAGTAAAACTCGCAATCTTGTTCTGATGTTTGCGAAATCGCGGCTCGGGTTTAAAGGTCAGTATCGACACTGGAAATCGCCATATCCTTAAAAGGCTCGTACAGGTCGGACATAGCCATTGTAAGTCTTGCCTTGTGTGCCGTTCGGGTACAAGAGATTCTCGCCCTGCGCCGATAGGTTGGAGGAGTCAGACGATGACCAATACCAGTTGTTAGCAAAGCCACCTGCACTCTTTGCGCTGGAATTTGCGAGCAAGATGAGTTCATCTATTGAAGGTAAGAACCACTGACCTGCGCTGGAGTCATTGCCCGCATATTGATGTGAAATATAGGCCGCTCCATTAGTGTCACCAACATAGGAACCGCTCGATGTAAGCATCGCAGTGGTATTACCAAATCCCGTACCTAGCGCCGTTCCAGTTGCAGTCGAAAGGTGCGTGGCATCCGAAGACCACCAGACCTGACCGTCTGTATTTCCCGAATACCAACCTGATGGTGCGTACTCTAGGTAGTGGCAATTGGCCGAGCACGTTGCGCCGGTTTCAGTGAAAGCTGAGACGGACGTGTAATAGACGATTCCACCACCTGGACCCGTGTCTCCAACGTTACATGTACCGCCTTGCGCGCAAGTGAGCACTACTACGCTCGGATAACTTTGGATTCCCAACTTGTACACCGTGCTGCCACCTGCTACCGGGTTAGTAAAACTCACGGAAAAGGATGTTGCGCTCAAGGAGATCAGGGACAAACCAATAGTTCCTGAAGGCAGAGAGAATGACCCCGAACCATCCATGACTTTCACATCCGAAGAAGTGGTTTGATACAGAGAAAGCGCGGAATTGTTTGTGGCGTTGTAGGCATTAATTTGAAGCGTGTCGCCTTGGCAAGACGTAGGCACGTTGCTCACTGTAAATCCGTTGAATGTAAAGCTGCCACCTCCGGATGCATTGTTAAAGGCATCGGTAGGTGTAATCGTTATGCTGGCGCCGCCAGAACAGGCGGTAGCTTGTGAGACTCCCTGACCATATTCAACTGTTTGGCCATTATTCAAAGTGATATTCGCGGCGAATGTACTCTTAAAGAGAAAAAATGCGGAGACCATAATTACGACCGTGAAGCTGGCTATCCGATTTTGATTCCAATTAAATCGTGACGAAGAGCGAAAATTTATCAGTGACACTTGGGTGTCCGCCTTCCGTCATGACTATTGAGGTCCTATTTCGATATCGAATTCTAGGGTTATGTGGGCTGAGCCACAATTATCTCAGCAAAAAGCCCCCACAACCGATGGCTGCAGGGGCTTATTGGACGGATCAACCGCCGAGTCTGGGCTTAGATGTCGTAATAAAGCTCGAACTCAGCTGGATGTGGACGTAG
>CAIZGZ010000123.1 GCA_903932695.1 uncultured Actinomycetes bacterium
AGTTGAAACTAAGTAGCGTTTTGCCGCAACATGTAACCGAACTGGTTCACTCACGCTCTTGGGAAATCGCGCTGCAACCCAGGCGGCCCCTACTTCATCGTGGTGTGCATCGCGACCTGTTTCATGTGCCTCCACTGCATCGTCGACTAGCAGGTGGCCGATATCGTGGAGCAGCGCGGCAACGACTAACGCATCACTCGCACCAGATTCACGAGCCAAGTCGGCACACTGCAACATGTGCTCAACCAGTTTTACATCTTCACCAAGATACTCTTCCGAAATTCCAGTGCTAAAGAGCTCGGCGATCTCCTCGTACACGGTTAGAGCCATAGGTAACGGTTCCGATCTTCTACTGTGCCGGCCATTAGCTCTAGATCATACTCACCGCTTCTACGTTGCCAGTGATTGGCTGAAAGGATGCGAGAGATACCCGCCAAGTTAACAGGGTCGGTAAGGTCACTGGTTGCTTCGTTTAGATCAATTGGACTTTGGTGATCAAAGACCGATGTGGCGATTGCTATGTGGCCGCCATCTTCAAGAATCTCAACAATCCGACCTTGTTGTGGCCAATCAATATTGGATGCGGTTTGAATGTGCCAGAAACCTCGAGCATTGCCAGAGGTGAGATGTTCGATGGAATGTTCATGATTATGTCCTGCGAGCCAGAGCACAACTCGCTCTTGAGTTAAGAGATATGAGACAAGTTCTTCCTCACAGATTCTGCGCTCGGCTCCATCCGGTGCGTAGTCATTGAAGAGTGTGGCGGCCGGGTGATGCGACAAGAGCACCACATAGCGCGGGCTCTCATCTGCTAAGACCTGCTTGAGCCACTGAAATTGAACCGCGTCAAGTGAACCTTGCCAACCACCGTGTGTGTTCACGGTATCCATTGAGATCAGTCGCACCGCACCGATATCTTTGAACCAATACTTGGTTCCAGCTTCTGCGTTCTCGGTCGTCAGGCCGTGACCATCGTGGCCGCATTGCAAGTGAATATTTGCCCAATCAGATGGCTTGTTGAAATTTCGATTGGCATCAGCGCTTTGAGCGACAAACTTTCCACCGTTTGGCGAGGCATAGCCGGCAGGACCAACTTGAGTCCACTTACTAAATATCTCCCCTAAATCGCTATCGGGGGCGAGCTCCACCAAACGCTTCTCACCGAGCGCAATCGCTAACAGCTCTGGATCAGCGGGGACGGTGCCCTGTAACAACGCATCGTGGTTTCCGTGAGTGGCCAACCATGTGTGGCGCAATCCAGTTGCGTTAAATGGCTGACGTACAGCGTGAGTGAGCCCCGGAATGGTTGGGAGGCCGTAGAGAGATCGCGGATAGTCATCGATGCACCCTTCGGGAGTGCCTTCAGGATTCCAATACGATGGGTCATATTTATCTGAATCTTGCGAAGCTACGCCTTCCCAGCGCGTATGGTCACCGCTATCTGGATGAATCTGCCCGCCATCCATCAAAGTTTTATACCAAGAGAGCTCGTTTGCTTGGGCGTTGTCTGTTACATCACCAGTAACTACTACTGCATCGATTGGTCGATTGCTTACTGGTCCCGACTCAATGGTATTGATGGTCCGCACCATTGACTCAAGCGTTTGGGCTGTCAAAATTTCTTGTGCGCGATATGCGCCAACTAACTTCACGAGCGCAGACATTGGGTGATGAGGGTCGGCATAGCGATCCATTAACTCAGCGCGTGCCGGTGACTGAGCATCGCAGATATGAAGATCTGAGATATGGACCAAACTCACTAGCGACTGCGCCGAAGCGGATGGTTCCTTCCCGCGGAGGGGCTCGCCATCACTCAACGTTAAATTGCGCCAACCCTTCTCGTTGGCTGAGGCACGAACGATGCGCGAGCTCTGTGTATCTTTATGATGCATAGGTAACCATTACTGAATCACTTGCTATCGTGAGATCAACGTGGTCACCGGTATCAAACTTCTTAGCTTCTTTAGAGCTCATCTCAACATAGACCAAATTTGCTAGTCCCACATCGACACCCACGCGAGTCATTGGCCCTAGGAACGATTTAGTGATTACCGTTGACCCCTTATTCGACTTCTCGAGTGAAATTGCTTCTGGACGAATCAGTGCATGAACTTCCTCGCCTTTTTTGATGCTCGGGGCGTGCTCCGAGATATCGATGACTTGATTGAGAACAAGGACTTCATTCTTAGAATTGGCTACCGCAGGTACCCGATTAGTAATTCCAACAAAGCCGGCAACGAATGGCGTCTTCGGTTTGTTATATAGGTTTCCTGGCTCATCGATCTGCTCTAGGTTGCCCTTGTTCATCACACCAACTCGATCCGATGCCGCCATTGCCTCTTCTTGGTCGTGGGTGACAAAGAGTGTTGTAATACCAATGCTCTTTTGGATTCGACGAATCTCATCGCGCAATTGGGTGCGAACTTGTGCATCAAGAGCAGAGAGCGGTTCATCAAGGAGCAGAACGCTCGGTTCGATAGCCAGAGCGCGAGCGAGGGCTACGCGTTGCTGTTGACCACCAGAGAGCTGGGTGGAGCGCCGATCTGATTGAGTTGCTAATCCAACAAGCTCAAGCAACTCCAACGCACGCTTTGAACGTTTAACTGCATCGACGCCACGAACCCGAAGTCCATACTCGACATTCTCGCGGGCAGTCATGTTCGGAAAGAGCGAGTACGCCTGGAAGACCATGCCGATATTGCGCTTATTAGCTGGAATGCTCGACATATCTTTGCCATCAATCTCAACGATCCCGGTGTGCTCTTTATCGATACCGGCCAAAATTCGTAGCGCCGTGGTCTTGCCACAACCCGATGGTCCAAGCAACGTAACAAACTCACCGGACTTGATCTTGAGAGAGAAACCATTAAGAGCGGTAACGTTTCCAAATTTGCGGGTCACGCCATGGAACTCAACAGTGCTTCCGTGGATATCCATTAGTTAGCCCTCACTCTTCTTTGAAAATGCGCTTCGGATTGTTGGCACATAGGAAAAAATAACAAGCAGGAACCAGATGCTAAAGAGCGATCCGATCGAAATAGCTACGGAGCCATAGAGATTTTCTTGAGCAGCATTTGTAGCCCACGTAGGTAAGGTATGGAAATGGAGCAAGACGGCGAGTGCATATTCGCCCATCGAAATCGCGAAGGTTATAAATGCAGCGCCAACTGTGGCAGAGCGAATTGCGGGAATAATGACCAAAGTCAATGTTTTCACCGAAGATGCGCCAAGGCTTGATGATGCCTCAACTAGCGTAGGTAACGCGATAGACG
>CAIZGZ010000124.1 GCA_903932695.1 uncultured Actinomycetes bacterium
CCAGACGAATACCCGAAGGCCAACGCCGATCTGAGGCGCCGCTAGCCCTGCCCCAGGAGCTTCTAGCATCGTGTCGGTGAGATCTCGGACGAGGGTTCGCAGCTCCTTGTCAAAAGTGGTGACAGGTAGAGCGGGTGTTGTGAGAACCGGGTCGCCGAAAAGCCGGATAGGTTGGATCGACATCCTCGTATTCTAGCCGTTAGATCTCCAGGTCGTAGGGATCTATATAACTGCGAATCAGGGGGGATCTACGCATACTGAGCACTCGGTTGATCTCCGTTAATCGAAGGACCACCGCCGGTGCGCAAAGTCGAGGTGTTTTGAGGATCAATCGGACCTCATCGCGCCGCTTTCCGTGAGGAATCGGTCCGATCAGAGTCAGCTCATTGCGTTCAACGAAATCTTGCAATGCACTCTGGACCGGAGTGAGTTCTTCGCCTTCGACGATAATCAGTCGGAAATTCGGAGGTAGCTGTGCACTATCTCGTTCTGCTATCTCACGCGCATTTGCTGAAGCGGAGTTGCCGAGCAGCAAGTATTGGGAGAGTGAATGGTTTGAGGGCAGCGAGAGGAATAACTCTCCCCCTGGCTTGAGCATTGAAAGAACCCGAAGGGTTTCGATCCGAGTGCGCTCAAAGGCTCGCAAGGATAGCTGCAACAGCGACCTCTCAAGATCTAACAGAATTATTGCTTGATATTGACCAACGGGCTCAACTCCCGATGTGGAGAGAACAATGGCTGGTGCATCTGGGAGATTCAAGATGGGGTGTTCGGCGTGAGAGATGATGATTTGAATATTGGGGAAAGATTTGCCGAAGTCATCTGCAATTCGCTCCACTCCAGCTCTTGTAACACGTGGCACGCTCGATTGGCAGAATTCGCAGCGCCAATCGATATAACGTCGCTTACAGGTACTGCATTGAGGATCGGGTTCATTTCGCTCATAGATGAGATTTGAACCGCATGAGCATTTTGCGATATTCCTGCATTTTTGACACGAGAAAGTCCGCACGTATCCGGTGTTCACAACTCTGACGAGAACTGGTCCGTTCTTTAAACCTCGTGCAATGACCGGAAAATATGAATACTGATCATCCTCGTCAGCATAGGTGGTCTTTGGTGGCTTTGATCGTGAAAAGGTGTAATAGGAGATCTCCCCTCGATCTCGCATCGCAACGAGCTCGAGCGATGGTGCACACGAGGCAAAAATTACCGAGAAGCGCTCAGATCGAATCAGGGCGATATCGCGCGTATTCCAGCCAGGTGATCTGCGATCGTAGTGAGATGGATCGTTGTCATCGAGGACGATGATCGTTGCTCCAACTGGAAGTGCATAAAGGACGCTCGATCTCGTACCTATGGAGATTCGAAGATCTCCCCGACGCAGTTGTGAGAGAGCAACAAACTTCTCAGATTTCTTCATCTCCCCAGAGATGGTTGCTACTGGCAGATGTAACTCTTCGGAGATCATCTGGAGAATCTGAAGATCTCGCTCATCGGGAACGATGAGCAGAACGTGAGAGACCTCGGATCTAGCAATGACTAGCTCAAGCGCGCTTCTCCAGTATGGAACATTTCTCGCAAGCTCAACAACGCCACGAATTTGCTTGGCTTGGACCAACCAGGCCGTTAAGTCAGCGGGTAGCTGGTTCCCATAATTCTGGTCAGAGTGAGGCTCCCCCGGCTGTAGTTTGAGGATGGCCTTCTCGCCCACTGCGGAAAAGGCAGGGATGGAACTGGCAAAGAAATACCATGGGGCTACCCCGTAGCGAGCAGCGATATCGAGGATCTCGTCGATGTGGCCTTGATCGGTAATTGGAGTTTGTCCAAAGACCCGATGAATTGGCTTGATGCGTCCGGCTATGCTCGTCGTTGGCTCTCTCGCGACAATGACTCCGAGCACCAGATTTTGGTTGAAGGGAACCTCAACCAGGGTTCCCACCACGGCTTGATCGCTGAACTCAGCTGGAACTGCGTAGTCCAGAAAGGGTTCAATGTGAGGTGCTGGTACATCGACAAGGACTCGTGCAAAGGGTAGATCAGAGGTGATCGCTCGGGTAGGAGCTGCCTTCTCTCGTTTTAAGCGAAGTGGCTTTACCTCAGCCACGTCACTTTAACCTTTGACTGCTTGCTGTAATGCAGCACTTCGATTCGTAACTTCCCATGTAAATTCCGGAAGCTCGCGTCCAAAGTGACCATAACTCGCGGTCTTGCTATAGATCGGGCGTAGCAGATCGAGATCGCGAATAATCGCAGCCGGGCGTAGATCAAAGACCGACTCGATGGCGGCCTCAATCTGGAGAACCGGGACTTTCTCGGTTCCAAATGTTTCTACGAAGAGACCAACTGGCTGGGCTTTGCCAATCGCATAGGCAACTTGCACTTCGCAGCGAGAAGCAAGTCCAGCAGCGACTACATTCTTCGCAACCCATCGCATTGCATAGGCCGCAGAGCGATCGACCTTTGATGGATCCTTGCCTGAAAATGCACCACCACCGTGTCGTGCCATGCCGCCGTAGGTATCAACGATGATCTTTCGACCCGTTAGTCCAGCATCTCCCATCGGCCCACCTGTCACAAAGCGTCCAGTGGGATTGATAAGAACGCGAAGCTGAGATGTATCGATATCAAGATCTGCTATCACGGGTGCAATAACAAGACGCTCGATATCTGGAGCGAGCGTTGAGACCAGATCAATATCCGCCGCATGCTGTGAGGAGATAACTACCGTATTGAGTGCAACAGCGCGATCATGGTCGTATTCAATGGTGACTTGGGTCTTGCCATCTGGGCGAAGATACGAGAGTTCTCCAGTTTTGCGAACGAGCGCTAAGCGTTGGGAGAGTTTATGAGCGAGCGAAATGGGTAGCGGCATGAGCTCTGGTGTGTCATCACAGGCATATCCGAACATCAGACCCTGATCACCAGCTCCTTGCGCGTCGAGTGGATCAACCGATGATGCAACTCGCGACTCAAAAGCAGTGTTTACGCCTTGCGCGATGTCGCTGGATTGTTGACCAATGCTCAGCGAGACACCACAGGAATTACCATCGAATCCCTTATCAGATGAGTCGTAACCGATCTCAAGAACCGTGTCGCGAACAATGTTCATCACATCTGCGTATCCACTGGTTGTGACTTCACCGGCAACGTGCACCTGTCCGGTGGTAATGAGAGTCTCGACTGCTACACGAGAACGTGAGTCTTGGCTCAAAAGAGAGTCGAGGATCGCATCGGAGATTTGATCCGCCATCTTATCTGGATGGCCTTCGGTGACCGACTCTGAGGTAAATAGGCGCTTAGTCATTGGGTAAACCTAACTTATCGTGGGTTAAATCTAGAAGCTTCGTCGCAAGTGTCATTTTCGCTATCCGCCCAACCTCAATCGGCTGGTCGTTTGGTTGCAAAATCAGACCAGAAGTCTCTTCGCTGCCAAAGATAGGGCTTCCGATCACATCATTGAAATATAGGAGGTCAGCGTTCTTGGAGCGCAGCTTTGCATCTGCTTTGGCGACTTGGTCTGCATCGTGAATATCGCCCTGGGCGGCGAAAGCAACGATTACTTGATCTGTGCGCTTAGTGGCTCCGAGCGAGGCTAGCAGATCGGGATTAGGCACGAGCTCGATCGTTGTTAGCTCTGACTTATCAATCTTGCCATGCAGCTTTTGGCGAGGACGAGCATCGGCGATCGCTGCCGCCATGAACAAGAGATCGGATTCAGGAAATTCGCGATTGAGAACTTCTTGCATCTGCTCGGTGCTCTCAACATGAAGGACGCGGACGCCGTCGATATCTGGCAGAGTCACATTGGCACTGATGAGCGTCACCTCCGCTCCCCGCAGCGCTGCTTCGTACGCGATTGCATATCCCTGTTTCCCCGAGGAAGCGTTTCCGATGTAGCGCACGCCATCGATCGCTTCACGAGTACCACCAGCGGTGATTAAAACTTTTCTTCCGCGAAAGTCCGAACGGTGCTCAAGAAATTCGTTGATCTGGTCGATGATCGATGGGATGGCTGGATAGCGACCAATTCCTACATCCTCCCCAGTCATTCGTCCTGTCTCTGGTTCAATGACAAGATAACCACGCTTTCGAAGCGTGGCAACATTCGAAACAGTGGCGGAGTTCTGCCACATCTCTGGATGCATAGCCGGCACAAGGATGATTGGTGCAGTGGATGCGAGTACCACGTTGGTGAGCAGATCATCCGCTCGTCCGCTCGCCAATCGCGCCAAAAGGTCTGCAGTGGTCGGCGCTATGACAATTGCCCTCGCCCGCTTTGCTAAATCGATATGTGGAACTTCGTGAACACGATTCCAGAGATCAGAGGCAATCGGTCGGCCAGAGAGCGCCTCCCAGGTAGCAGCTCCAACAAAGTTCAAGCTTGAACGAGTTGGGATCACGTTGATGAGAAAGCCTTCGTCTTGCAATCTGCGAAGCAGTTCGCAGCTCTTATAAGCCGAAATCCCACCGCCAACTCCGAGAACAATTTCGCGACTAAGTTTCTTACTCATCGCTTGCTCCGGTGTGAGAGGTGGGATTGTGGGTAAATGTCAGAGATGCAGGAGTTATGCCACTGGTTCTTCTGAAGTTGCTGGAGCTTGAGGCTCCAAATTTTCGATTGTTAAGAGACCATCATTGATCTCACGCAGCGCGATTGAGAGCGGCTTCTCGTGGACATATGTCTCTACAAGTGGGCCGACGTACTCAAGGAGGCCTTCGCCTAGTTGTGAGTAGTAGGCATTGATCTGGCGTGCGCGCTTAGCGGCATAGAGAACGAGGCTGTACTTAGATCCAGCCGCATCCAAGAGCTGATCGATCGGCGGATGCGTAATTCCATCAGTTAGCTGTGATGACATTGTGGTCCTCATTCTTCTCATAGGGCGCAGTCGCCAAGGGTATCAGGCGCTGCAGGAGCAGGTCGACTCGATCGTTGACCAGAATCTGGTCGAATTCGGGGGCCGCCGCCATCTCTTGCTCGGCCAGAGCCAAGCGGGCGGCTCGACGCTCCGGGGAATCTGTCCCCCGACTGGTTAGACGGCGGACCAGCTCCTGCCAATCTGGAGGCGATATGAAAAAGAGCCGCGAGCTCGGTTCGCTCTTTCGAACCTGCCGAGCGCCATCAATTTCGATCTCTAAGATCACGTGCTTGCCTAGCGCTCGCCATTCTTCGACCGGGGCGCGAGGAGTTCCATATCGGTTGCCAGCGAAGTCAGCCCATTCGAGAAACTCACCATTATCGATCATCTCGGCAAAACGCTCTGCCGTATAGAAGAAGTAGTCGATGCCGTCCCGCTCACCAGGGCGTGGGTCA
>CAIZGZ010000125.1 GCA_903932695.1 uncultured Actinomycetes bacterium
ATCAAGCGGTTGCAACGACATCGGAAGAACGCGGCCAACAATGCGCAACAACTTTCCGACTTGATCTACACCCGCAACCGGATCACCATCTTTATCCCACAGCGCCATCAGTAGCAGGTTGCCGAGTGCGTGACCATCGAGTGGTCCATCTGTAGTGAAGCGATATTGCAGAATCTGAGCCCATTCTTTGCCCCATTGGTCATCGCTACAGAGCGCAGATAGCGCCATTCTCAGATCTCCGGGCGGCATAAATGAGAACTCTTCTCGAAGCCGTCCGCTGGACCCGCCGTTATCTGCAACGGTGACGATCGCAGTAATCTGATCGGTGATGCCCCGAACCGCCTTGAGGGTTACGGATAGACCATGTCCACCACCCAGTGAGACAACGCGCGGGTTGCTCACAACTCTCTTCCTAGGTCGCGGTGGATTGCAGCAGCAGAGATCTTCTTCTCGCCAACCACGCCTCGAGCATTGAGTCGGGCTGCCAACTCCTGTGCAATCGCAACTGAGCGGTGCTTGCCACCTGTGCACCCGATTGCCAACGTGAGATATTTTCGACCTTCTTGAAAGAAGCCCGTGGCCATCGTCTCAAAGAGCGCTTGATACCCACTCAGGAAATCTTGGACGTTCTCGTTATCAAGAACCTTGGCGCTCACCGGCGCATCGAGACCCGTCAAAGGTCGCAATTCTGGAATCCAATGCGGGTTGGCGATGAACCGACAATCCATCACCAAATCAGCATCAATCGGAATTCCGTATTTGTAGCCGAAGGAGAGAATGTTTACCCGTAAGTCGGCCTTGCTATCGTCGCGAAAGAGTGCAGCGACCTTGAGTTCTAACTGATGAATATTCAGCGCAGACGAGTCGATTACGACATCCGCAACAGCTCGGACTTCGCGAAGTTTCTCGCGTTCGCGAGCTATGCCATCAACGATCCGCTCGGTCCCCTGAAGCGGGTGCGGCCTACGGGTAGATTCAAATCGTCGTACGAGAACATCATCCGCCGCATCGACAAAGAGGACTCGCCGCGCAACACCGCGTTCAGCTATCTCACTCAGCGCTTCGCTGAGATTTCCGAAGAATTCACGACCGCGAACATCGATCACCACTGCAATCTGTGGCGCAGTAACGCTTGACATATCGCAGAGTGTTGCAAGCATCGCTGGTGGGAGATTATCAACCACGTACCAACCTAGATCCTCCATGGCGTGGGCGACGGTAGAACGACCAGCTCCGCTCATTCCGGTGATGACGACGAGCTCACTCATGCGATAAGCCTAACCAAGAATCTCGCCGGTTCCTAGATCAACGGTGAGTGCTGGCTCCGGTGAGAGCACAGCAAGGATCGATTGCGCTGACTTGGGACCAATTCCAGGTACTTGCGCAATATCTTCCACGGTTGCTTTGCGAATGGCCGCAACCGATCCAAATCGATCGAGTAGCGCCTTTCTGCGAACTTCACCCAGTGACGGAATTTGATCAAGGAGTGATTCGAGCATCACCGCAGAACGTTTAGAGCGGTGGAAATTGATAGCAAAGCGGTGAGCTTCATCGCGGACTCGTTGAAGGAGGTAGAGACCTTCACTATGACGCGGAAAGATGATCGGATCCTTATTGTTGGGCAGCCAGACCTCTTCGAGCCGCTTTGCGAGTCCGACCAACGGAATCGCTTCAAGACCGAGCTCTGCCAATGCGTTATAGGCAGCCTTTACCTGAGGAGCGCCACCGTCAACCACAATCAGCGAAGGTGGGTAGGCAAACTTTGCTCGGCCTCCCCCGGCTAGTGCGACCTCGGTGGGATCAACCTCTCGTTCAGCAAGGTAGCGCTTCATCCGTCGAGTGATCACATGATGCATGGCTCGTGTGTCATCAAAACCGGCATCATCGTCTATAGCGAATCTACGGTAATCGCTCTTCTTCGGCGCTCCGTCCTCAAAGACCACCATGGACGCAACCATGTGCTTTCCTTGAATGTTGGAGATATCAAAACATTCGATCCGTAACGGCAACGTGGTCAGTGAGAGCTCTTCCGCGATCTCTTCCAGCGCCTTTCCAGCGACAGCGCTGTCATTTGCGCGTTTGCTTAAGTATTGAATCAGCGCTTGGTGGGCATTTCGCTTTACGGTCTGCATCATCTCGAACTTCTCGCCGCGTTGAGGCACGAGGATGGCTACCTTGTGGCCGGCAATTCCTTGCAACCATTCTTCAATAGCTTCGGTGTTGTTGACCGGCCGATCGATGAGGATCTCACTAGGAATCTTGTTATCCAAATAGATTTTGGCAAGCGCGGCCTCGACCAACTCTTCATCTTCGAGGACATCGGCAAGGTCAATGATCCAGGAGCGCGAGGCGATAATTCTTCCGGCCCGAATCGAGAAGAGGGATGCAGAAGCGTGAGTAAGATCCTCATGCAAGGCAACCAGATCCGCTGAGAAGTTGTTGTTGAGCGATGTTTCGGTGAGTTGAGTCGTGGATGTCAGGGCGGCGAGTTGATCACGAAGTTTGGCAGCAAGTTCGAACTCTAAATTTTCAGATGCCGCAGCCATATCGGCCTGAAGAGATTCGGAGATGTCGGTCGGATTTCGATCGAGATAAGAGACTAGTTTTTTGGCCATCGATAGATGATCTTCTTTGGAGATCCATCCGACACATGGCGCCGCGCATTTGCCGATATCCCCCAGCAGGCACTGCCGCTTCGTCGCTACGGCTCGATTGAAATTCGGCTGACTACAAGCACGGATCGGAAAGGTTTTTTGAAGAACATCGACCGTGCCGCGAAGCGCCCACGTATGGGTAAAGGGACCGAAGTAGCGGTTGCCCTTAATGTGCTTGCTCCGAGAGACAAAGAGTCTTGGATACTCCTCAGAGAGCGAGACCGCCAAATAGGGATAAGTCTTATCATCCTTGAATTGAATATTGAATTGTGGGTTCTCAGATTTAATCCATGTGAACTCGAGTGCCAGCGCCTCGATCTCGCTTCCGACAATCGTCCAGTCAACCCTTACTGCGGTATGGACCATGCGGTAAGTCTTAGCAGCAAGCTGTGAACCAAAGTATGAGTTAAGGCGGTTTCGCAGATTCTTGGCCTTGCCAACATAGATCACACGATCCTTGGCATCATAAAATCGGTAGACGCCAGGATCGGTGGGAATATCGCTCGGACGGTAATCCGCGGGATTGGACATTACTTCAGTACTTCCGCCAAGAACTTGCCGGTGTAACTCGCGCTTACCTTGGCAACCGCTTCAGGAGTACCTTCTGCGATCACCGTTCCACCACCTGCGCCACCCTCGGGTCCCATATCAATAATCCAGTCGGCGGATTTAATGACATCAAGATTGTGTTCGATGACAACAACAGTGTTTCCGGTATCTACCAACCGATTGAGCACCAGAAGCAATTTGCGAGTATCTTCAAAATGTAGACCAGTCGTCGGTTCATCGAGAACGTAGATCGTTCGACCGGTTGAACGACGTTGAAGTTCGGTCGCTAACTTGACGCGCTGAGCTTCACCACCGGAGAGCGTCGGGGCTGATTGACCTAAGCGCACGTAACCGAGTCCGACATCCACCAGCGTCTTGAGATATCGCGCAATCGCAGGCACTGCTTCGAAGAAACCAAGCGCCTCTTCAATCGGCATATCAAGGACTTCCGCGATCGTCTTTCCCTTGTAATGCACTTCCAAGGTTTCACGGTTGTAGCGAGCACCATGGCAAACTTCGCACGGCACATACACATCCGGCAAGAAGTTCATCTCGATCGTGATAGTGCCATCGCCAGCGCAATTCTCGCAACGTCCACCTTTGACGTTAAAGGAGAAGCGCCCTTGTTGATAGCCACGTACTTTGGCTTCGGTTGTCTCAGCAAAGAGCGCCCGAACCTTGTCGAAAACTCCGGTGTAGGTAGCCGGGTTCGACCGAGGCGTTCGGCCGATCGGTGATTGGTCGACGTGTACAACTTTGTCGAGTTGGTCGACACCTGTGACCGTGCGATGGCGACCTGGCACGATGCGTGCGCCATTGAGTTTATTTGCGAGAACCGAATACAAAATGTCGTTCACCAGTGTGGACTTACCCGAACCGCTCACTCCTGTGACGGCAACAAAGACTCCCAGCGGGAAGTTCACGCTAATTCCCTTGAGGTTATTCTCTTTTGCCTCCTTGACCACCAGCGCACGCTTTGGATCTAGCGGACGACGCTCTGCCGGAAGCGGGATCGAGCGACGACCGGCAAGGTAATCACCCGTCACGGAATTTGGAGCAGCAAGTAAGGCTTTGTAATCACCGGATGAGACAACGTGACCACCATGCTCCCCCGCGCCTGGACCGATGTCGACAATCCAATCCGCCACCCTGATGGTGTCCTCGTCGTGTTCAACGACGATCAAGGTG
The DNA here is from genome assembly GCA_903932695.1 of uncultured Actinomycetes bacterium. Taxonomy (GTDB): domain Bacteria; phylum Actinomycetota; class Actinomycetes; order Nanopelagicales; family Nanopelagicaceae; genus PALSA-747. The sequence continues at coordinate 4,392 of CAIZGZ010000125.1, forward strand.
TTACCAAGATCGCGCAAACGAGTGAGCGTCTCGATCAATCGGCGGTTATCGCGCTGATGAAGTCCAATGCTTGGCTCATCTAAGACGTAGAGAACTCCGGTTAGCCCAGACCCGATCTGGGTAGCGAGTCGAATACGTTGAGCTTCACCGCCAGAGAGCGTTGCGGCCGGACGCTCTAGCGAGAGGTAATCCAGACCGACATCGAGCAGGAATCCCATGCGGGCGTGGACCTCTTTCAGAACGCGATCAGCGATCTTCTTCTCACGTGCGTTGAGCGAGATCTTCTTTAAAAACGCAGCACAATCTGCGATCGAGAGTTCACAGATCTCCCAAATATTCTTACCGCCGAGCGTGACGGCCAAAACCTCAGGCTTAAGTCGCGCTCCATGACATGCGGGACACGGAGTCTCGCGCATATAGGCCTCGTACTTTTCGCGACTGAAATCGGAATCAGTCTCCGAGTGCTTGCGCTCGATAAATCCGAGAACTCCTTCAAAGCCGGTGGAGTAATTACGCACCCGTCCGTAGCGGTTCTTATATTTCACGTGCACTTCGTAATCTGAGCCATAGAGAACCGCATCACGAGCCTTGACTGAGAGTTTGGACCATGGCTTTTCCATAGAGAAGTTCATCTCTTCTGATAGCCCTTGAAGCAGGCGGGTGAAATATTCGGATGAGTGCCCGCCGGCCCACGGCGCAATCGCACCCTCGTTGAGTGAGAGAGAATCATCTGGCACCACAAGCTCGGCATCGACCTCAAGTCGCGTACCAATACCGGTGCACTCAGGGCAGGCTCCAAAAGGTGAATTAAATGAGAACGATCGAGGCTCTAACTCTTCGAAGGAGAGGCCGCAGTCGTGGCAGGCCATGTGCTCGCTGAATACCTTCTCTTTTTCGGGATCCCCATCTGCCACATCGACGAAATCTAAGATGACCAGGCCGCTCGCA
>CAIZGZ010000126.1 GCA_903932695.1 uncultured Actinomycetes bacterium
GAACGTATTCTCGATCTCCAAGATGTGACGATGCGCTTTGGTGGCGTATCAGCACTCAACAAGGTCAACTTCCATGTAAACCGTGGTGAGATCGCGGCTTTGATCGGGCCTAACGGCGCTGGCAAGACCACTGTCTTCAACGTTGTCACCGGCGTTTATCGCGTCACCGAAGGTGATATCAAATTCAAGGGCGAGAGCATTGTTGGCAAGAAGCGCAACAAGATCACGGCTGGTGGAATTGCGCGTACCTTCCAGAACGTACGCCTCTTTGGTGATATGACCGCACTCGAGAACGTCATGACCGCTTCCGATGTTCATAAGAAGTCGGGTCTGGTCAGCGCTCTCTTTGGTCTACCAAAGTCGCGCCGAGAAGAGAAAGCGGATCGTGCTCGCGCTATGGAACTCCTTGAGTTCATCGGAATTGGTCATCACGCCGACCACCTAGCCCGCAACCTTCCTTATGGTGACCAACGTCGCCTGGAGATTGCGCGTGCTCTTGGAACTTCACCTGAACTTCTTCTACTCGATGAGCCGGCTGCTGGATTTAATCCAGCTGAAAAGGTTGCGCTTGCTGCAACGATTCGCAAGATTCGCGATGCTGGCTATACCGTATTGCTCATCGAACATGATATGTCACTGATCATGGGAATCTCAGACCGCGTATCTGTTCTTGACTTCGGTCAGAAGATCGCCGATGACATCCCATCCAAGGTTCAAAATGATCCAAAGGTTATCGAAGCCTATTTAGGAGCACCCGCTGATGCGTCTTGAAATTAATGACCTCCACGTTTTCTACGGCAAGATTGAAGCCATTAAAGGCATCAGCGTTGTTGTAAATCAAGGCGAGATCGTCACTCTCATCGGCGCTAACGGTGCTGGTAAGACCACGACCCTCAAGACCATCTCAGGTCTTCGCAAAGTCAGCGGTGGCTCAATCGTCTTTGATGGCCAGGATATCTCCAATCTCTCAGCCCATGAGCGCGTTGAGATTGGAATCTCTCAAGTTCCAGAAGGTCGCGGAATTTTCCCGGGTATGACGGTTGCCGAAAATCTCGAGATCGGTAAGTACTTCCGTAAGAACCGGGCAGCGGAGATGGCGGAAGATCTAGAGCGCGTCTACACCCTCTTCCCACGTCTTAAAGAGCGTCTCACGCAAGCTGGCGGAACTCTCTCTGGTGGAGAGCAGCAGATGCTGGCTATTGGTCGCGCCTTGATGGCCCGTCCAAAGGTTCTGCTCCTGGATGAGCCGTCCATGGGTCTAGCGCCAATGATGATTCAAAATATCTTCAACATCATCACTGAGATCAATAACTCGGGTACAACCATCCTTCTTGTTGAGCAGAACGCACAACAAGCTCTACAACGTGCACACCGTGCTTACGTTCTGGAGACGGGAAGTGTTGTCAAAGAAGCAAAGGCATCAGATCTTCTCAATGATCCAGCAGTACGCGCCGCCTACCTGGGTACAGGTGCAGAGCACGCGGTCTAAGAGGAATACCTAGTCCTGCAAGATGAGGCTGGTGATGCGAGCAGAACATGTTCGCTCGCCAGCCTCATTTTTTATCTCAATTTCATAGCAGGCCAGGGTCCTACCGCGTGAGACCGGGGTAGCAATTCCGGTGAGGATTCCCTCTTTGCCTGCTTTATGGTGCGTTGCATTGATATCGACACCCACAGTGCGCTTTGAACCACCTGCGTGTAACCAAGCGCCGATTGAGCCAAGAACTTCAGCCAAGACGACATTTGCGCCGCCATGCAAGATTCCCATTGCTTGAGTATTGCCCTCAACTGGCATCGTGCCGACTACTCGCTCCGGAGAGGCTTCGATAATTTTGATGCCCATCTTCTTATCGAGTTCGCCCAGGCCACGTTCGTTGAGAATTTGCATGTAATCGGTCATACCGAAAATATTAGCGGCAAGTTGGCGGATTAACCGGTCAAGCAGAGCGTTATCTCGCCCTAGAATCGGGGGCAATGAAACGACTACTCCTGATCGACGGTCATTCGCTCGCATATCGAGCGTACTTCGCCTTGCCGGTTGAGAATTTCTCCAACAGCAAGGGGCAGGCGACCAACGCGATCTATGGTTTCGGTTCGATGCTCTCCAATCTGATTGCTGCCGAGCAGCCCACCCATATCGCTGTCGCCTTCGATGTTTCGCGCAAGACCTTTAGAAGCGAGCGGTTTCCAGAATACAAAGCCACTCGGAGTGCGACGCCTGATGAGTTTAAGTCCCAGATGGGCTACCTCGAAGAACTCGTGACCGATCTCGGTATTACTCGATTTGCCGTGCCTGGCTTTGAAGCGGATGACATCATCGCCACCTTATCTACCGCGGCAGCGCGTGAGGGCTATGAGGTCTTAATCAGTACGGGAGATCGCGATTCCTTCCAGTTGATCACGCCTTCAATCACGGTTCTCTATCCCAAGCGCGGAGTTGGTGAATTAGCGAGAATGACACCGGAGGCGGTGCTCGAGAAGTA
>CAIZGZ010000127.1 GCA_903932695.1 uncultured Actinomycetes bacterium
AAGACAAGCACGCCTGCTCTTAAGGGCAGTCCTCAACGTCGTGGTGTCTGTACTCGCGTTTACACAACAACACCTAAGAAGCCTAACTCTGCGCTTCGTAAGGTTGCACGTGTACGTCTGACAAGTGGCATGGAAGTTACTGCATACATTCCTGGTGAAGGACATAACTTGCAGGAGCACTCAATCGTTCTCGTTCGTGGCGGTCGTGTAAAAGATCTTCCAGGTGTTCGCTACAAGATCATTCGCGGATCACTTGATACCCAAGGTGTAAAGAACCGTAAGCAGGCTCGTAGCCGTTACGGTGCTAAGAGAGAGAAGAAGGCTAGCTAATGCCACGTAAAGGCCCGATTACAAAGACAGCTGTAGTTGCAGATCCTGTTTACGATTCACAAGTTGTAACACAGTTGATCAACCGCGTACTTCTCGATGGCAAGCGTTCAACAGCTGAGAGCATTGTCTACGCAGCACTCGAAGGCGTTCGCGAAAAGACAAACGGTGTTGATCCACTCATCACTCTTAAGCGCGCACTCGACAACATCAAGCCTGCAGTAGAAGTTCGTTCACGCCGTGTTGGTGGAGCGACGTACCAGGTTCCAGTTGAAGTAAAGCCTGCACGTTCAGCAACTCTCGGTCTTCGTTGGTTGGTCGACTACTCACGTTCACGTCGTGAAAAGTCAATGGCAGAGCGCCTCACAAATGAATTAGTAGATGCAAGCAACGGTCTTGGCGCAGCTGTAAAGCGTCGCGAAGATACCCACAAGATGGCTGAAGCTAACAAGGCTTTCGCTCACTACCGCTGGTAATCATTAGATTATTTCGAGAACAAAAAGAAACTATTAAGGGGATCAATTAAGTGGCAGCAGATACAGCTATCGACCTAGCCAAGGTTCGCAACATTGGAATCATGGCTCACATCGACGCGGGTAAAACCACGACCACTGAGCGCATCCTTTTCTACACCGGTATCAACTACAAGATCGGTGAAGTTCACGATGGCGGCGCCACCATGGACTGGATGGAGCAAGAGCAAGAGCGCGGTATCACGATCACATCTGCTGCAACCACATGTATGTGGAAAGGCAACTTGATCAACATCATCGATACACCAGGTCACGTTGACTTCACAGTTGAGGTAGAGCGTTCACTTCGTGTTCTCGATGGCGCTGTCTGCGTATTCGACGGTGTTGCTGGCGTAGAGCCACAATCAGAGACCGTGTGGCGTCAGGCTGACCGCTACAACGTTCCTCGTATCTGTTTCGTCAACAAGCTTGACCGTACCGGTGCTTCATTCCAGCGCTGTGTCGACATGATCGGCTCACGTTTGAACGCAATCGCACTCGTCCTACAACTCCCAATCGGAATCGAATCTGAATTCCTTGGCGTTGTCGATCTCATTGCAATGAAGGCTCTTACCTGGCGTGGAGAAACCCAAAAGGGTGAAGATTACGTAGTCGAAGAGATTCCAGCAGATATGCTCGAAGAAGCGAAGGCAGCTCGTCACGCAATGATCGAAACTCTTGCTGATGCAGATGATGCAATCATGGAGAAGTACCTCGATGGAGCAGAACTTTCAGAAGATGAGCTCATCGCTGGTATCCGTCGCGCAACTCTCGCTGACAAGCTCACACCAGTACTTACCGGTTCTGCATTCAAGAACAAGGGCGTTCAGCCAATGCTTGATGCTGTGAACCGTTACCTCCCAAGCCCACTTGATATCAACGCGATCGTTGGTCACAAGGTCGGCGATGCAGAGGCAGAAGATTCACGTCAACCATCTGAAGCAGAGCCATTCTCAGCTCTCGCATTCAAGATCATGACCGATCCACACCTCGGTAAACTCACATTCGTACGTATCTACTCAGGTCGCCTTGAGACAGGTTCTTCAATCCTGAACTCAACAACAGGTAAGAAAGAACGTATCGGCAAGATCTACCAGATGCACGCAAACAAGCGTGAAGAGAAAGATTCAGCTGGCGCAGGAATGATCATCGCTGTTATGGGTCTCAAGGACACCACAACAGGAAACACACTCTGCGATCCAGATAAGCCAATCATCCTTGAGTCAATGGACTTCCCAGATCCAGTTATCTCGGTTGCGATTGAGCCAAAGACAAAGGCTGACCAAGAGAAGCTCGGTATCGCTATTCAGCGCCTTGCTGAAGAAGATCCAACATTCCACGTTCAATCTGATGAAGAGACTGGCCAGACCATCATCTCTGGTATGGGCGAGCTCCACCTCGAAATCCTTGTCGACCGTATGCGTCGCGAGTTCAAGGTCGAAGCTAACGTCGGTAAGCCACAAGTTGCTTATCGCGAGACCATCCGCAAGACAGTTGCTCGTCACGATTACACCCACAAGAAGCAATCAGGTGGTTCTGGACAGTTCGCGAAGATTCAGATCGCACTTGAGCCAATCCTTGATGCAACTGAGAAGCATTACGAGTTCGTCAACAAGATCACAGGTGGACGTGTTCCTCGTGAATACATCCCATCGGTTGATGCTGGTTGCCAAGAAGCAATGCAAGCTGGCCCACTCGCTGGTTACCCAATGGTGGATGTCCAAGTTACCTTGCTCGACGGCGCGTACCACGATGTTGACTCATCTGAACTTGCCTTCAAAATCGCTGGTATTGCTGGATTCCGCGAAGCTGCAAAGCTTGCTGGCCCAGTCATTCTTGAGCCAGTGATGAGCGTAGAAGTTGTTACCCCAGAAGACTTCATGGGAGATGTCATCGGCGATCTCAACTCTCGTCGTGGACAGATCTTGTCAATGGATGAGCGCTCAGGTGCTCGCGTTGTAACAGCAACCGTTCCTTTGTCAGAGATGTTCGGCTACGTCGGAGATCTTCGCTCACGTACTCAAGGTCGCGCTAGCTACAGCATGACATTTGATTCGTATGCTGAAGTTCCACAGGCAGTAGCGAAGGAGATCATCGCGAAGGTTCGCGGAGAATAAATAGCTTTTCTTAACGGAAAAACAAACAACCCAAGTTAGTCAGATCTAACAGGAACTGACTAGCAAGACAAACAGGAGGAAAAAGTGGCAAAAGCCAAGTTCGAGCGCAATAAGCCGCACGTCAACATCGGCACCATCGGGCACATCGATCACGGTAAGACCACTCTTACCGCTGCTATCTCAAAGGTGTTGCACGATAAGT
>CAIZGZ010000128.1 GCA_903932695.1 uncultured Actinomycetes bacterium
ACGCCAGTTTCGCTCAATGATGATCAATCCGGATTGAATCAGGTGATCGACAACAAGCTGCTCTCCGGTTGCACCGATCTGTTGCAGGTTTGACATGGTGCGAGCGTAAATAGTTCGCCCCGGCCAATGCAGAGCGCGTTACCTCCGTTGTGGAGTGGAAGGGGTTGTGAATTATAAAAGCGCGGCGATATTTGAAAACGAGCGTCGATGAATGGGAGTGACGCCGAGTGTTCCGAGCGCAGCGGTATGCGCCGAAGTGATGTACCCCTTGTGTGCGGCGAAGCCATATCCCGGATAGAGCTCTTCGGCTTCAATCATGATTCGGTCACGGTAGACCTTTGCGAGAATTGAGGCGGCGCTTATCGAGAGCGCGACTTGATCGCCCTTCCACACCGCAAGCGTCGGCACCATCAGCCCTTCGATTGCATAACCATCGGTCAAAACGTAATCAGGGGTGGGATGCAAGGCGTTGACTGCGCGCCGCATGCCCTCAAGATTGCACTTATGTAGCCCAAGGCGATCGATCTCTTCTGGTGAAATCTCGATAATCGAATAACTCAACGCTTGCTCGATGATCTGGTCAAAGAGTTGTTCACGAACTCTATGCGTGAGCGCTTTTGAGTCTCGCACCCGTGCAAGTTCTGGTGCCTTTGGATCTCTCAGCACTACGGCTGCAATCACTAATGGTCCGGCGCACGGTCCGCGACCAGCTTCATCGACACCGGCAATTGCGGTCAGGCCGCTCGCTCGAAGCGTGCCTTCGATATCAGACATGATGGAGATGTGAGTGGGCGAAATTATTTCTTAACAGGAATACGCGCGAGATCGTGACCAACGGAGAGGAATGATGCGTGGCTAAATGGCCAGACAATAAATTCTGCGCGTCCCACGACATCGTTCAGAGGGACCATTCCTTTATGAAGATCATCGGTATGGAAGCGTGAATCTGCACTAGCTCCGCGATGATCACCCATTACCCAGATATAACCCTTAGGGACCGTCACGTTAAATTTCATATCGCTCGGCGTATTTCCAGCAAAGATATACGGCTCATTGACCGCAATGCCGTTTACAACCAGGTGACCTTTGGTGTCGCAGCAGAGAACGGTATCGCCACCAACGCCGATCACACGCTTGACCAAGTATTGGGTAGCGGGATCTGGCAAGACGCCAACATCGACAAGTGCACGCTTGAGATCACGAGTGATCGCTGAGCCAGTTGGTGCAGGTGGTGCACCCAACCAATTGTCGGGATCTTTAAAGACAACGACTTCACCACGACGAATATCGCTAAAGATTGCGGCAAATTTATTGACCGCGATTCGATCGCCGATCTGCAAGGTGTTTTGCATCGAACCTGATGGCACAAAGAAGAAGTGCACCAAGAAAGTTTTTACAAAGATGGAGACAAGAAGCGCCGCAACAACAATGAGGGGTACTTCTCTTCCGAGCGAACCCTTCTTAGGAAGGCGCATCTGCGAAGCGGTGGTGTGAGAGTTAAGCTTGCTCGGTCTCAGTTGTTGCTTCTGCAGCAACTTCCTCGACGACTGGTGTCTCAACTACTGCATCAACGGTCTCGACAACTGTCTCAACTACTGGAGTCTCAACGACTGCCTCGACAGCTGGCGCAACCTCTTCGAAAGTCTCTGTGATGATGAATTCATTGTTAGCGCCACGACGCTCTTTAATCTTCGCAGCCTTACCGCGTAGATCGCGGAGGTAGTAGAGCTTCGCGCGACGGACATCGCCGTGGCGAACCATCTCAAACTTCTCGATCACTGGTGTGTGTACTGGGAAGGTACGCTCAACACCGACACCGTAAGAGAGCTTGCGGATTGTGAAGGTCTCACGAACGCCCGCACCCTGGCGGCGGATAACTACTCCTTGGAATACCTGGATACGGCTCTTGTTACCTTCGATAACACGAACGTGAACCTTGATCTCATCGCCTGAACGGAAGGCGATAACGCCCTTGCGGAGGGATGCAGCATCGACTGCGTCTAACACGTTCATGGGTAATCCTTTTCTTGAAGAAACTTAACTCATATGAGTTCACGAGAGCTCAAACGAACTCATCGGAAGCCCGTATCTTGCCATAAGGAGGGGCTTTGGGGCTAATTAGCCTATCTCGGCCACCAACTGAGCGTGGAGTCGTGGGCCAGCCGCGATCACCATCTCCTCCCCGGCCAGGCCACCATTTCGACCGGTCACCAGGGCGCCGGCCTCACGGGCGATGAGCCCGCCTGCGGCGAGATCCCAGGCCTTCAAATCGCTCTCGAAGTAGCCATCGACCGCCCCACTGGCCACGTTGCAGAGATCGACCGCAGCCGCGCCGAAACGTCGAATATCTCGTACCCGCGGGATCAGATCCGCGATCTTGGCGGCTTGAATTTTGCGACGGTCGGTATCGTAGGAAAATCCGGTAGCCAGGAGCGCAGCGCCAAGCTCTACCGGGTCATTGACTGTGATCGGGCGACCGTTTTTAAAGGCGCCGCCGCCTCGGGTTGCATGCCAAAGGGCGCCGATCGTTGGGGCGTAGACCAATCCCATCAAAACCCCGTGCTCATCCTGCGCTGCAATACTCACGTTCCAACCGGGCAAGTTATAGAAGTAATTGACGGTGCCATCGATCGGATCGATCACCCACGTAATTCCGCTGCTCCCGGTGCGATCGGTATCTTCCTCGCCGATAATGCC